>DSDB01000648.1 GCA_011057845.1 Phycisphaerales bacterium
ACGCGCCTATGACACCTAACCGACCGCGCATCAGCCCTCCGACGCCCGGCACACGGCAATGGATTGCCCTGCTCGCCATCGTCATCTGGGCGCCGGCATGGCTCGAAGCGGCGCCGCTTCGAGTCGGGATCGCCGCAGTCGATATCACTCCCGCCGAGCCCGTCCAGATGTCCGGCTACGCCTCCCGAAAGGACCTGTCGCAAAGCGTCCACGACCCTCTTTCAGCCCGTGTGACTGCCTTTGAGGCAGGCGAAAGACGCCTGGTTCTGGTCTCCACGGACATCCTGGGGTTTTACGACGGCACGGCCGATGACTTCCGCCGCGCCATCTGCGAGAAGCATGATCTCGCCCCCGCGCAACTACTCCTCTGCGCGACGCATACCCACTCCGCCCCCACGCCCACCCTGGACCCTGACAAAGGCCACGAGAACAATGTCAGATACACCCGGCAACTTCGCGACCGACTCATCGACGCCGTCGGCAAGGCGCTGTCGGAGTTGGCCCCGGCGAAGATGGGCGTCGGTGTAGGCCATTGCCCCATCGGCTCCAATCGCCGACAGCGGGTTTCAGACGCCCAGGGCAATAGCCAGATCCGCCTCGGCCGCAATCCCTACGGCCCAACCGACAAGCAGGTCATCGTCCTCAAGATCGCCGCCGCCGACAAACCCACGGCCATCCTGTTCAACTATGCCACCCACGCCACCAGCTTGGGTCCAGGCAACTATGCCATCAGTGGCGATGTTATCGGACTGGCGGAGCAATTCGTCGAGAGAATCTATGGGGCCGGCCTCATGGCTCCTGCCTTCGCCGGCGCCTCGGGCGATATCGACCCCTGGTTCCGCGTCCTACCCAAGTTCGACGAGCGCGAAGGCTGGATCCCCGAACCCGTCTTGCTCGGCACGTTCCTGGGCGAGGAGGTCGTCCATGTGGCCGAACGGGTCAATCCATCCGTGGATGATGTGGCCATCGCCTCGGCCTTTGCCTGCCTGGAGCTGCCCGGCAAGGCGTCCGGGACCGTGGAGGCCGCCCAAGATCATCCCCCGACGACACTCAACCTTACCATCGCCCGTATCGGTGAGATCGCCATCGTGGGGCTGGGCGGCGAGGTCCTGACCGAAATCGGCATGGCCATCAAGGAGGCCTCGCCCTTCGCCCACACTCTCATCATCACCCACTGCAATGGAGCGGCTGGCTACCTGCCCCCGAAGGACCTATACCCCGAGGGTGGTTATGAGATCCAGACCAGCCGTTTCGCCCCGGACGCCGCCGAGATCGTCATCAAGCGGGCTGTCGAAATGCTCCATACCCTCAAACCATGAAATGAAGCTCGCCCGAAGCCCGTCCATAGCACTGGAAACCACATAATAACACGCATCCTGTTCAAAGGGGCTACAACCATGTCGATTGACCGAAGAACATTCCTCAAAGGCTCGCTCGTCTCATCCCTGGCCCTGGGTATCCCAGCCCTATCGGCCGCCAACCGCACCCGAACCTACCGCACGGCGCTGATCGGCAGCGGCTGGTGGGGCATGAACATCGCCCGCGAGGCAATGGCCTGCGGCCGCTGCAAGATGGTCGCCCTCTGCGACGTCGACGAGCGGCAACTGAACCCCGCCGCCGAGCAGGTCGAGAAGCTCAGCGGTGATAAACCCAATCGCTACAAGGACTTCCGCGAACTGCTGGACAAGGAGAAGCCCGATATCGCCATCGTCGCCACCCCGGACCACTGGCATCCGCTCATCACCATCGCCGCCGTCCGCGCGGGAGCCCATGTCTATGTCGAAAAACCCATCGGCCACACCATCGGCGAGGGCCGCGCCATGGTCAAGGCCGCCCGCGACACCGGCAAGGTCGTCCAGGTCGGCACCCATCGGCGCGTCAGCCCGCACAACGTCTCCGGCCGCAAGTTCATCCTCGACGGCAACGCGGGCAAGATCGGCATGGTCCGCTGCTTCGTCCACTACGGCGGCGGGCCTGAGACGCCGCGCAAGAACATCGAGCCGCCCAAGGGCCTCGACTGGGATATGTGGTGCGGGCCGGGGCCGCTGAGACCCTTCAACGGCAGCGTCGAGGAGCCTTGGGGCGGCGGCATCCACCCGAGGGGCTTTCGCCAGTATCTCGACTACGCCAACGGAACACTCGGCGACTGGGGCATCCACTGGACCGACCAGGTCCTCTGGGTCATGGAGGAGAAATGGCCCAGGACCATCTACTCCTGCGGCGGACGAGCCATCAAGGGCCCGCCCATCCTCACGGACGAACTGCAAACCACCGACGCCCCCGACCACCTCGTCACCACCTGGCAGTTCGAGGACTTCACCTGCGTCTGGGAGCACCGCCAGTTCGCCGGCAACAACACCGACAAGGGCGAGAACGTCGGCTGCTACTTCTACGGGACCCAGGGCATCTTCCACATGGGCTGGAAGGGCGGCTGGACGTTCTATCCCGCCGGCGCCGGCCAGACCATCCACGAAGAACCCAAACTCAACCAGCCCGACGACCAGAACATCAAGGAGCTCTGGGCCGACTTGCTCAACGCCATCGAGACCGGCGCCGAGCCCGTCTGCGACATCGAAAAGGTCCACCACTCCACCAATATGAGCCTGCTCGGCATGCTCGCGCTTAAGGTCAATCGGAGTATCGCCTGGGACGGCGAGACGGAGACTATCCGCAACGACCCCGAAGCCAACAAGCTCCTCCGCCGCCAATACCGAGCCCCCTGGGTGTATCCGCAGGCATAATAGATGGCAACGCCGCGCGTCGGCGGCCTGGGTATTCGATACTGGATACTCCGCCGCGCACACAGGCGCGTGGCCTCGCCCCTGTCATGCCTGCGCAGGCAGGCATTCAGTACGATTCGTGGCCGCCCGCAGCCTCCTGGCGCGGTCTGGACCCCTGCCTTCGCAGGGGTGACAAGTCGCGTGACAGACTGCCGGAGAAACCCAAAACGCAAGGTCCAAAACGTAAAACCGCAACCCAGACCCTCAAACGTCGTTCCGGGTAGTAGCCCTTCGCGCCGCGAAGCGACGGAACGAATCGCAAGCCAGACGCCCGCGTATCATCTACTATAAGACGGTTTTGCGCATCGCGGCTACGCGCGATGCACGTCCGGCTTACTCGTATCGCCACTTGAGTATCCACGGGTCGGTCGTCCGATCCTGGAAGGCCTTGAGCTTGGCCTGGAGGCGTTTGAGGGTCTCGGCGTGCGCCGGGTCATCGGCGAGGTTGTTGACCTCGTCGGGGTCTTCCTGGAGGTCGTATAACTCGAACTTCGGCCGGTGCAGATACGCCTGGACCGTCCGCCGGCCGTAGTGGGTTGCGCCGCTGTTGAGCACGCCCTGCCAGGTGGCCGAATCGTACAGGTCGCTGGCGAACGGATAGCCCAGACCGTGCGCGATGTTCCATATCAGCTTGAACCGTCGCTCGCGGACCACCCGCATCGGGTAGTACATCGTGATCTCGTGGAACGTGTGCGAGGCGTAGGTCGTATCCCAGCCGTCCGCGTGCTCGCTCTCCAGCACGGATGCGAACGAACGGCCCTGTATCGTGCTGTCCTTGGGCGCGACTCCCGCCATCTCCAGAATCGTCGGGGCCAGGTCCGCGAAGTTGATTAGGGCATCGCACGCCAGGCCTTTGCTGCGCTGCCAGGGCGTCCGCACGAGGCACGGCAGGCGCATCCCCGGCTCGTAGAGCGTCGTTTTGGCCCCGGGGAAGGCCACGCCGTTGTCGGAGATGTAGATGAAGACCGTATTGTCCCACTGCCCGGCCGCCTTGAGGACCTCCACCAGCCGCCCCACGCCCTGGTCCACACGCGACACCGATTTATAATACTGGGCCAGTTCCGCCCGGCATGCCGGCGTGTCCGGCAGAAACGGCGGCACGACCACGTCCTTCGGGTCGTACTCGACCTCCGTCACACCGGGATAGCCGCCGGGGCGATTGCCGAAGCGGTCGGGTTTGTAGGGCGACTCAGCCACCACCCCGCCGCCGCGATGCGGGTCGCTCAGGCAGAAATACAGGAAGAACGGCTTGTCGTTGTCGGCCGCGATGAACGGCCGGCAGTTGTCCGCCATCTGCACGGGGCTGCGGCTGTTGCCCGACAGGACCGTCTCGAACCGGTAGACCTCCTGCGGGGCCACGTGGTACTTGCCGATGCGGGCCGTGCGATAGCCCGCCTCGCTCAGGTGCACCGGCAGTGATTTGAGGTTCCCGAATGAGATGAAATGATGGTAGGCATGCTCGTGGCCGTACTGGCCGTTGGCGTGGTTGTACATGCCCGTCAGGATCACGCTGCGGCTGGCGCTGCAACTGGCCGTCGTGCAGAAGGC
>DSDB01000247.1 GCA_011057845.1 Phycisphaerales bacterium
CAGCGGCGAGGTCGATTTCGCCGATTTGGCGAGGCTGCTCGCTGACTGGTTCCTCTGCACGGACAAAACGGTATACCCTGGTATGTCGGGGCCGGTCTGCAGCTACACAGGGAGCCTGTTGTTTCTGGCCGGCGACGTGGATCAGGATGGGTATGTCTTCTTCAGCGACTTGTTTGAGGTCGCCGACGTCTGGCTCGGGGCTGCCCGATCCGACCGAGGTCCACGAGAACCCGGGCCCTTCCTGCCCCCACAGGCATGGCCTTATCGACCTGATTCCGGAGGTGGAAGCGGCGGAGGCCGCTGACAAGACGGTGACATGAGCACGGTGCGAACTGAGAATGAGGAGCCACTCATGACAAAGCCGCTGATTGGCAGGAAGGACACACTGGCCGCCGGTCTTTGTACGGTGCTGTTGCTTGCGCTCTTGGGCGCGGTTGGGACCGGCGGGCGGGAACGGGCAAAGCGTGTCGTCTGCATGATGAACGTCCAGCGGCTGACGGCGGCATGGCTCAGTTACGCCACCGACAACGACGACAGGCTCGTCAACGGGGCGGCAGGCATCGGTTATATGCCGACGCACGCTGGGGAGAAGTTCTGGGTCGGCCGATGCTGGGCGGAGCCCTACAATTGGCCTTGCCCGCCTGCAGTCCAATGGCCGGTTGCCGAGCAGATCCTCAGCATTAAGAACGGGGCATTGTGGAGCCACACAGGTGAAACGAAGGTCTATGCCTGTCCGGGCGGTAGGTTCGGCGAAATGGTAACCTACGCCATCATGGACGGCGTCAACGGGCTTGCTAGAGCCGGGACATACAGTGGTACGGCGCCGCGGGAGGGGCCCGATGGAAGTCTGCTCTGGGTAAAGAAATGGACCCAGATAGCCCGTTCTGGCGAGAGGCTCGTGTTCATCGATCAGGGATACGCCACGCCGGACAGCTTTGCGGTGTATTGGGATAGTCAATACAAGTGGTGGGACGATCCCCCCACCCGCCACAATGGCGGAACCGTCGTGTCATTCGCCGATGGCCACGTCGCGGACCACAAGTGGAAGGGCCGTGTGACGGCGAGCTATGGTAGTGTTGTCAGTTGGAAGCCCCCCCTTCCCCAGCCGTGGTCTTCAGGCGACTGGGAGGACCTACACTTCGTTCATAACGGCTGCTGGGGGCAGACCCATCCGAGTTTTCCGTGGCGACCTGGGGACGATTAGCCTGATGAGAGGTGATTATGGGCAGCTCTGTTTGCATGGATAAGAAGAACGCTGTTGCGGCGGCGCTGTGCATCGCCTTGCTTATAGCCACGCTGGCGGCCGTAGGTCCGGGCGGGCGGCGGCGGGCCAAGGAGAGCGTCTGTCGGGCGAACCTGCGGATATGGGGCGAGATCACCGATGCCCACGCGCAGGACAACGACGGCCGCCTGTGGGATACGATGCCGGGGACACCCTGTTACTGGTGGGTCCGATACATGGACGAACCCTACAAGGACTGGAAGACCAATCGCTTCTGGTTCTGTCCGACAGCGACCGTGCCCATAATCGACGAAAACGGGAACACCGGATATCCGTCGAGGTCTAGCATCTTCAACGCATGGGGAATATGGCACACCACTGGGGTCGGACCGAACGGCATTTCCGGCAGCTATGCCATCAATGGCTACGTTCTCGAACCATCGAATCCATCCACAAAGTACGAAGGAGGCGTGTCGACGTCCAGTGGATGGCACACACCGTACGTCCAAGGTGCGGACCGCGTGCCGCTGTACGTCGATGCCCTGCGATTCGATTTGTGGCCGCTGCCGACCAACGGACCGGCCGTGGATCAGTACGGCGCATGGACTGGCAACAACATGGCTCGGTGCTGTATCAATCGGCATGATGGGGCAGTAAACATGGCCTTTCTGGACTTCTCGGCGAGAAAGGTGGGGCTCAAGGAGTTGTGGAAGCTCAAGTGGCACCGCGATTTCGACACGGATGGCCCGTGGACGCCGGCCGGAGGTGTCCAGCCGCAAGACTGGCCGCAGTGGATACGCGAGTTCAAGGACTACTGAGTCCCATCCCAGATCTTCTACCGTCCTGCGTGCAGGCGAGCGAGTCGATGGCTGCGGCGACTTTGTCAGGGGCAATTCCTTCTTGATTCATCGAACCGGCGGGCGTACTATGCACCGGTTGGCACGGACGGAGCGGGAGCGGATTGAAAGGTCTGAAATGAAATACCGCCGGCTCGGCAGGACGGGCATGAAGGTGTCGGTCGTAGGCATCGGCACATGGCAGTTCGGGGGCGAATGGGGCAAGGACTTCGCGCAGGCGGAGGTCGACGCGATACTCGGACGGGCGGCGGAACTCGGCGTCAACCTCGTCGATACGGCCGAGTGCTACGGCGACCATTTCTCCGAGAAGCTGGTGGGCAGGGCCATCAAGTCGGATCGCGACCGGTGGATCGTCGCCACGAAGTTCGGCCACAGATTCACCGGACTGTTCGCCCGCGAGGACATCTATGCCCCCGACGGCGTGCAAAGGCAGCTTGAGGATTCGTTGCGGGCCCTGCGAACCGACCGGATTGACCTCTACCAGTTCCACAGCGGCAGCGATGACCTGTTCGACACCGAAGGACTGTGGGAGATGCTCGCCGGACAGGTAAAGGCGGGCAAGATACGGCATCTGGGCATCTCCATCACAAGCAAACCCAAGAGCACGCACCAGATCGACACCGCGACACAGGTCGGCGCCGGGGCCGTGCAGGTGGTCTACAACCGTCTGGCCCGCAGTCCGGAAGAACACGTCTTCAAGGTGTGCATGGAGCAGAACATCGGGGTGCTGGCGCGGGTGCCGCTGGCGTCGGGGTTTCTCAGCGGCAAGTACGACAAGAAGGCCCGTTTCAATGCGAACGACGTCCGCGCCACATGGAAGGACCCCGCCGAGCGTGAGGCTTTGATCGACCAGATCGAGCAGATCCGGCCGGAGGTCCCAGAGGGCGTGCCGATGGCCCAGTGGGCTCTGGCGTGGTGCCTGCAACACCCGGCCGTAACCTGTGTGATTCCAGGGTGCAAGACGGTTGAGCAGGCCGAATCCAACGTTGCCGGGGCCTCATTGGATATGGTTCGAGACGACCATCCCCAGGCCGTGCGAGTATAAGATGCCTACCCAACCGACAAACAGAATGGAGGGTCCATGCTCCAGCACTGGAGAACTCTGAGCAGTCGAGCAATCCATGAGAATCCCTGGTGGACGTATCGCCTGGATGACTTTGAGATTCCGGGCGGAGTGAAGGGCCAGTACCACTACGTACACACCGCCGGATCGAGCATGGTCGTGCCGCTGACGGACGACGGGCGGATTATCATGGTCAACCAGTACCGCTACCTGGGCCGGCGGGAGAGCATGGAGTTTCCGTGTGGCAGCCTCCAGCATGGACAGACCTACCTCGAAACCGCCCATCAGGAGCTTAGAGAAGAGGCCGGCTACACAGCCCGGACACTGGAGTCCGTCGGTCGGTTCAACCCCTACAACGGCGTAACCGATGAGATGTGCGAGGTCTTCGTAGCGACGGGGCTCTCTCCGACGCAGGCGCAACCGGACGCCACGGAGGAATTCGAGGTGGTCGCCTGCAGGCCGGCCGAGCTTGAGGCCCTTATCTCGCAGGCGAAGGTGTGGGACGGGATGACGCTGGCGGCCTGGGCCCTGGCGCGGGAGACCGTACTCGGCAGGCTCGGCTGACCGCTCAGCGGCGGTTCGCCAGTCGCCCCAGAATCTCCATCTTGCTCTGCCAGCAATGGGAATCCAGTTCATCTTCCCACCGGCAGGCGTTGTCCAGCAGACCCGCAAGATAATCCAGGATGTTTCGCAGCAGCCTCATTTTCAGGCTCCTTTCCGTGCTCAGCGTTCCTCCGGCTCCATGACTTCCAGTCTCCACACAGAAAAGGCACGAACCAGGCGCGGAGTAACCGAGAAACGGCGGCGGAACATGCACGAATCGGTGCTCAGCCCCCCTACGGCCTCATGGCGCGCGGGTCGCAGACATCGTCGAAACCGACCTCCACCTGCTTGTCGCCGATGATGACCCGGATCGTGGCGTGTTTTCGGCGGATGCGGTCGATGACGCCTTCGGCGCCGAAGGAAAGAACGTAGATGCTGTCGCCCTTGCGAAGTGCCTCGACAAAGGCCGCCTGCCGCTGCGCCAGAGGGGTACTGGCGGCAAGTTCCTCGATCTTCGCCGCCATTATTTGGGCGGCCTCCCGCCAGGGTTTGGGGGCGTTCTTCATGGCGGCCAGATAGTCCTGCACGGCCTGGCGAACCTGGCGCATGGACTTGTCGATCTCA
>DSDB01000055.1 GCA_011057845.1 Phycisphaerales bacterium
ACGAAGTTCTCCGCCAATTCCAGCAGGCCGTCCAGGTCGATGAACGCCACCTCCGGCTCGACCATCCAGAACTCGGTCAGGTGCCGGCGGGTCTTGCTCTTTTCGGCGCGGAAGGTCGGGCCGAAGCAATAGACCCTGCCGAAGCTCATCGCGGCCGATTCGAGGTAGAGCTGGCCGGTCTGCGTCAGATGCAGCGGCCGTCCGAAGTAGTCCACCTCGAACAACGATGTCTGGTCCTCGCCGACAATCGTTGTGAAAATGGGCGTGTCGATGAGCGTGAAGCCATTGTCGTTGAAGAACCGGCGGATGGCGTCGATGACCGTGTGCCGGACTTTCCCGATGCACCACGGAAGCTGCGACCGCAGATGCAGATGGCGGTGCTTGAGCAGAAAGTCGATTCCATGGGGTTTCGGCGTGATTGGATAGCCCTCGGATGAGCCGATGATCGCACCGCCGGTGGCCGCCATCTCCACGCCGCCGATACTGCGTTCGTCGGCGCGAATCTCGCCCGTCAGCGTCAGCGACGACTCCTGCCCGGCGTGTTTGAGTTGCTCGAAGAGTTCATCGCTGACCCTGCCGGCCTCCACCACGGCCTGGCACAGGCCGGTCCCATCCCGCACGACCAGAAACAGCAGCTTGCCGCTGGAGCGGCTGTTGTACAGCCAGCCGTTCAGTGTTACTTCCTGCCCGACATGGTCCTTCAGTTCATTAATGTACACGACCTTCGCGTCGCTCATTTTCACGTTTCCGTACTGACATTCGGTTGCCCATAGACCTTCTCGAAAAGCTCGTCGCCGAGATGTTGCCTTGCCCAGAGCCGGTGAATTTCCTCCTCCGACGCCTGCGGATAACGTATTCGCAGCCCCGCCTTGACGAGCATCCGCCCCATCGCGCACATATCGAACACCAGCCGCAGCTTCCGCTCCAACGGCATCCGCCGGTAGATTTCCATCTGCACCCGGTGAGCGTCTTTGCTTGTATCCGCTGGAATCACTGGCGCCTCCATCCTATCTGCTACGGAGTGCTTTCACTGCCGGCCGTCGGCTGTTCCAACCTGAGGACCTGAATACGTCCCGGTATCGGTTCAACATGGGCTCCGTCCTTCAATCTGGGATTAAGCGTCAGGGCCATTTCCGTGAATTCGCAGAAGATCTCCATCCGCTCCTCGACGGACAGCGACTGGAACCACTGCGCCTTGGCCTCCATCGATTCGGCTTCCCGGTCGTGTCGGACTTCGAGCCTCATGCCTTTTATCCTACCATTCCACGCGCTGCCCCGCCACCTGCGGGGGATTTCTTACATATCCAACTTCTCGCTGAGGCAGGCCCTCAGTTGGCCGGTTGACACGCGAACCTGCTCCATCGAATCTCGCTGCCGGACGGTCACCGTCTGGTCCTCAAGGGTCTGGCCGTCCACCGTCACGCAGAAGGGCGTGCCCGCCTCATCCTGCCGTCGGTAGCGCCGCCCCACGGCCGCCTTCTCATCGTAGAACGTGCTGAATCGGCCCTTGAGGTCGTCGTAGATGTTGCGGGCGATCTCCGGCATGCCGTCCTTGCGGACCAGCGGGAGCACCGCCACCTTGATCGGGGCCAGGGCCGGGTGAAAACGCAGCAGGTTCCGCGTCTCGCCGCGGACCTCCTCCTCATCGTAGGCATCCACGAGGAAGGCCAGCGCGCTTCGATCCATCCCGGCGCTCGGTTCGATCACGTAAGGAATGTACCGGGCCTTGTCCTGCTCGTCGAAATACGACAACGGCCCCTTCTGATAGTCCTCAGCCTCGTCCTTGAGGTCGATCTTCGTCAGATCGCCGCCACTTTCGTACCATTGGTTCAACGTCCTCATACCCCGCTGGTGCTGCCGCAGGTCATAATCCGTGCGGTTGGCGATTCCCTCCAGTTCCTGCCAGTCGCCGCTGCCGAACGGGAATCGGTACTCGACATCGACGCACGCCTTGGCGTAGTGCGCCAGTTCATCCGGATCGTGCTCGCGGAACCGCAGATTCTCCGGCTTGATGCCCAGGTCGGTATACCACTGGAAACGCTGTTGCCTCCAGTGGGCGAACCACTCGTCGTCGGTGCCGGGCTTGCAGAAGAACTCGATCTCGGCCTGCTCGAACTCCCGGGTGCGGAAGATGAACGCCTTCGTGGTCACTTCATTGCGGAAGCTCTTGCCGATCTGAGCGATCCCGAAGGGGATTTTGACCCGTGTCGAATCCAGCACGTTGGCGAAATTCGCGAAGATGCCCTGGGCCGTCTCAGGCCGCAGATAGAGGGTCATCGAGTCCTCGACGTTGGCCCCCATCCGCGTCTCGAACATCAGCTTGAACGGCATGGGCTGGGTGAACTGGCCGGTGGCGCCGCAATTCGGGCAGACCTTGTTGGACAGGTCTTTGGCCGCTGCCTCGGCGGCCGCGATATCGACGTGCTCGGTGTGCTCCTCGGCGTGCTCGGGGGCGTGGTCCTTGTCCTTAAGGTGGTCGACCCGCGTCCGCACGTTGCACTTTCTGCACTCGGCGATCAGGTCGGCGAAATGGTCCGCGTGGCCGGAGGCCTTCCACACCATCGGGTGCATGAGGATGCTGCAATCGAGCCCGACCACGTCGTCCCGCATCTGGACCACGGATTTCCACCAGGCCGCCTTGACGTTGCGTTTGAGTTCCACGCCGAGCGGGCCGTAGTCGTAGCAGCTCGCCAGGCCGCCGTAAATCTCGCTGGATTGGAAGATGAACCCTCTTCTCTTGCACAATGAGACGATGTCGTCGAGTTTGGTCAGTTTCGCCATGCCTTGAGCCTCAGAAGTACTTATCTTGCCGATACTTAAAGAAGCTGATTATACCGGCCGGCTCTCCAGAGACAAGCATGAGGCAGCGCGAATTGGGTCCTTGCCCCTATCAGCGGAAGAGATTGACGAGCTTCTCCAGCCAGGCGGGGGGCCTGTCCGGGGTGATTTCGATCGCCTCGGCGCCCATCTGCAACTTCTGATTCCGCCGCCGGTTGCGCATCCCGGCCTCCTGCGAGCGGTCAAATCCGTACCGGATGCCGTTGGCCCGATACCAGAGCGTCTTGCCGGCGTATCGCTGGTTCTCATCGTATTGCCCGATGATGGTGCCGTGATACCAGTAATGCGGCAGCCGGTGGTCCTTGATGCCCGGATCGACCCGCGTCAGGTCGACGTTGTGGGCGTGTGTCAGGGGCTTTTCCGTTGCCCCGAGGGTCAGGTCCCGCGTGAAGTAGTGGTCGGCCCAGTACGCGACGTTGGGGTCTTCGGCCACTTTGCCCAGCCGGCTCTCGTCCCAGAAGGGTGGCACATAGGCGTCCAGGAATGTCAGATGGATGGATGCTTTGGTATATCGGGCGACCGCCTCGGAGGCCTCGCTGATGACCCATGCCCCGGCCGAGTGTCCGATCAGGTGTACGTGGTCCCATTCCAGTGAGAGCTTGAGGATCTTATCGCCCAGCAGCGGACCGGCCGTCTGAGTCGCCGCCCTGGCGGCGTCCACCGGATTGACCCGCCGCGCCAGGGCCCGCCATTCAAAGCATCCGCATATGACCGTCGATCCGCCCGCCCGCCTCTCCATCGCCAGGGCCATTTCCCGCGTCCAGTTGTATCGCTCGAACCAGCCGTGCGTAACCACGACCAGCACCAGGCCCTGGTTCTTGGACAGTGCGGCGGACCTCTCGGCCAGCATCGCCACAACCGGCGCATCATCGGATGGCCGCAAGTCCGCCGAGTTGCCGTCTGCGACCGCGATATACAGTTCGGGATAGGGCGCAACGGAATCGCCCGACGCACCCGCCGACAAGCCCGTCAAAAAGACCATCACCGCCCATAGCAGGGGGGCCTTGCCCACGATCTTCACCTCGTTTCCATGACCCACATTCAACCGACAGTACGATTCTATCCGCTCAACCGGCAACATGCAAACGCATTGCCGTTGACGCGGCCGCCTGCCGGACGGTACTGTCTGGGCCACACTGACCTTGACTTACGACCTTAACGGAGGCTGCCGGCCGTGACCGAAATGACGCTGGAGAAGATGACCATCGGCGACATCGACGAAGCTGTAGAGCTCGTCCGCCTCGCCATGAACGCCGACGAGGCCGACTGGGCCCGCGAGAGCATGGGTTTCCACTTCGGCTGCGCCGGCCACGGCCTCGACGACGGGCGAGTCTACTACCTGGCCAAAGTCGAGGACCGCATCGTCGGGCTGGTGGGCCTTCACCGTTATATCTGGGGCCCGCCGGAGAACGTCTGGCTCGGCTGGTTCGCCGTCGCCCCCGACTGCCGGCGCGCCGG
>DSDB01000180.1 GCA_011057845.1 Phycisphaerales bacterium
GGGCGGGGGTGTACGTGGCCAAGCACGGCAATCGTGGGATTACGAGTGCGTGCGGGTCGGCCGATGTGCTGGAGGCGCTGGGGGTGAAGATTGATCTGGGGGCCGAGCAGGTGGCGGCGTGCATCCGGGAGGCGCGAATCGGGTTTATGTTCGCCCCGATGTTCCATCCGGCGATGCGGTTTGTGCAGCCGATTCGCAAGGCGCTGGGGTTTCGGACGGTGTTCAATCAGTTGGGGCCGCTGGCGAATCCGGCGGGGGCGAGGCGGCAGGTGATGGGGGTGGCCGATGGGGCCCTGATGGAGACGATGGCCGAGTCGCTGCGGCTGCTGGGGGCCGAATATGCGATGGTGGTGCACAGCGACGGGCTCGATGAGATCAGCACACTGGGGCCTACACGGGTGATGGAAATCAAGGACGGGCAGACGATTCGCCGGGAGATTCGTCCGGAGGACGTGGGGTTCGCCAGGGCGCGGGTGGAGGATTTGAGCGTGGACGACCCCGCCGGCAGCGCCGCGGCGATACGGGCGGTGCTGAGCGGCCGGGACAAAGGACCGAAACGGGATATCGTGGTATTGAATGCGGCCGCGGCGATTGTGGCCGGAGGGGTGGCCGATGGTTTTGAGGATGGCCTGGCAAGGGCCGTCGAGGCGATTGATTCGGGGGCGGCGATGGAGTGCCTTGAGACGTTCATTCGTGTGTCTCTGCGGCAAGGGCAATGAAAATCAAAAACCAAAGAGCAGAATGCAAAACGACAAAGAAAAACCCAAAAAGTCGGTGCGCTGTGCAGCGCGCGGGCTGTAGTTTTGCATTTTGCTTTGTATATTCGATGTTTGCTATTTGATTTGAGTATGCTGACGGTGAAGGTTAAAATTTGCGGGATCACGAATTACGAGGACGCGATGGCGGCCGTGGATATGGGGGCCGACCTGCTCGGGTTCAATTTTGTCCCCGAGAGCCCCCGGTATCTGACGACGGAGCGGGCGGTCGATATTATTTCGCGGCTGCCGGGGTTTGTGGATATTGCGGGGGTCTTCGTGAATGCGACGGCGGCGAAGATTCATGACGTTATGACGCGTTGCCTGCTTGACTGGGTGCAGTTGCACGGGGATGAGAGCGTGGAGTTCTGCGACTCGTTCCTGCGGATGAACATCAAGACGATAAAGGCATTTCGCGTGAAGGGGCCGGAGGATATCACACGGGCGGAGGCGTATCGAACGGACGCGGTTCTGTTCGACGCCTTTGACCCGGGTCGGTACGGCGGCACGGGAACGGCGTTTGACTGGAGTATCGTGGGGCATTCGCTCAATCGCGTGTTCCTGGCCGGGGGCATTCGGCCGGAGAACGCGGCGAAGGCGGTGCAATTGGGGGTATACGGAATCGACGTGTGCAGCGGGATCGAGTCGTCGCCGGGCAAGAAGGACCCCAGGAAGATGCAGGCGCTTTTCGACAACATCAGAGAATTTCGAAGATAGGACCAGCGATGAAGAACAGAGGCAGATTCGGCGATTTCGGGGGCTTCTACGTGCCGGAGGTGCTGATACCGGTGCTGGAGGAATTGGAGGCGGCGTTCTATCGGTACTACGAAGACCCGCGTTTTGTGGCGGCCCTTGGGTTGCTGCTGCGGGATTACGCCGGCCGGCCGAGCCCGCTGTACCACGCCAAACGGCTCAGCGAACACGTTGGATTCCAGGTGTATCTGAAACGGGAGGACTGCCTGCACGGCGGGGCCCACAAGGTCAATAACACCCTGGGCCAGGGGCTGCTGGCCAGGTACATGGGCAAGACCAAGCTGATTGCCGAGACCGGTGCCGGGCAGCACGGTCTGGGAACGGCGATGGTCGGCGCGCTGCTGGGGATGGAGACGAAGATCTTCATGGGCGTGACGGACATCGAGCGGCAGAGCGTCAACGTACACAAGATGCGGCTGCACGGGGCACAGGTGATCGGGGTCGAAGGGGGAACCGGGACGCTGAAGGACGCGATCAATGATGCGCTTCGATACTGGACGGGGCATGTGACGGACACGTTCTATCTGTTCGGGTCGGCGTGCGGGCCGCATCCGTATCCCACGATTGTCCGGCACTTCCAGAGTTGTATCGGGGCCGAGGCGCGGCGGCAGTGCCTGGAGCAATGCGGGCGGCTGCCGGATACGGTGGTCGCCTGCGTCGGAGGCGGCAGCAACGCCATCGGGATGTTCAGCGGTTTTCTGGCCGATGAGGGCGTGAAGCTCGTCGGGGTCGAGGCGGGAGGACGGAGCTTGGCCCAGGGCCGTCATGCGGCGACGCTGGTGGCCGGGCGCGTGGGCGTGTTGCACGGGGCCAAGGCCTATCTGCTGCAGGATGAGGAGGGACAGGTCCATGAGACCGAGAGCGTCAGCGCGGGGCTGGACTACCCGGCGGTCGGGCCGGAGCACTGCTACTTGAAGGACACCGGGCGGGCACAGTACGTGGCGGCCGGGGATGAGGCGGTGCTGGATGCGTTTGAGGCGCTGGCGAAGCTGGAGGGGATACTGCCGGCGCTGGAGAGTTCACACGCGCTGGCGTATGTGATGGGGCTCAAAGGGCGACTGGACGGCGATGCGATCGTGGTGGTGAATCTGTCCGGGCGAGGGGATAAGGATGTTGGGATTGTCGAGAAGTGCAGGCGTGACAACTTGGGGCAGGCATAACAACTGGAGAACGAGCAGGCTATGAAGAGTTATCGTGAGGTTTTTGGCCAACTGCGGCGTGAGGGTCGCGCGGCATTGATACCCTTCTTCGTGATCGGGGACCCGGATTTCGAGACGAGTCTTGGCGTGGTGAAGGCGGCGGTGGACGCCGGGGCGGACGTGCTGGAGCTGGGGATTGCGTTCTCGGATCCGATTGCGGATGGGCCGACGATCCAGAAGGCGGGCATCCGGGCGATGCGGGCGGGGATGACGGTGGCGCGGGCGCTGGAGTTCATCGGGCGGGTCAAGGCGTACAAGGATGTTCCGATAGGACTGCTGATGTACTACAACCTGGTCTATCAGTATGGGGTCGAACGGTTCTGTGTCAATGCACACGCGGCGGGGGTCAACAGCATTCTTGTGGCGGACTTGAGCATCGACGATGCCGACGAGGTGGCCGGACCGGCGCGGAAGGCCGGTCTGGATACGGTGTTCATGGTAACGCCGAATACGGCCGAGCAGCGGATGACGCGGATTGCGGCGGCCACGACGGGGTTCGTGTATACGGTGTCCGTGCTGGGTGTAACGGGCAGCCGGGATGAGCTTTCCGGGCAGGTCGAAGGGCTGGTAGGCCGGCTGAAGCGTCTGACGGACGTGCCGGTCTGCGTGGGATTCGGGATCAGCCGGCCGGAACATGCGGTGGCGGTGGCCCGCGCGGGGGCTGACGGCGTTATTATCGGGTCCAAGGTCGTAAGCATGATTGAGCAGAATCTTGGGGCTCCAGGGGCTATGAAGGAGGCAATCACGGGTTTCCTGGGGGATATTCGGGTGGCTCTGGGCGGGTGATAGGAGGGCAGGTCGGTGGCCGGCGGAGCCGTATCTGGGTGGGTCTTGTCGGGCCCCAGTGGCGTTTTTGAGCTGTTTTTGGGGTTTTGCAGGTAACGCCGTGGAAAAATGGGGAACTTTTGACGGACTGGGATGTCAAAATAGGGAAGAAATCCTCGCGGGTTGTGAAAAAAAAGTGAAAAAAACGCGACGCCGGTCTTGACAAAGCCCGCGTTTTCGTTCAAAATACAGATACTTGGTAGGCTGTGTGTGATGAAAATGGACTCTAGTAATATGTAAGGAGGAGTCGCTCATGCGGAATCTCATGATTGCGGTTGCTGTGGCAGTGGTGTTGTGCGCAGTGGGTGGGGCTTCGGCCGTTACGGTTACATGTGACGACCTGACGCTGGGCTCGAGCTACATCGTCGGCGACAGTTTCACGACGGGTGGCGTGGTTGTGAGCGTTCAGGAGTTTGTTCTGGGTGGCGGGGGCACGAGCAGTGGAAATGTGAGTGTGACGAACGGGGGGGCGGCCGGCGGCAGCGGCAATGAGTTGATGCTCAATAACGTCAACCTGGACATCAATTTCGGGACGACGATTGACGGCATGGCCATTATGTTCGGGGATATGGGCGGTTCTCTGAATCTTTCGGTCAACGGTGATCAGCGGGTGATCCAGGATTTCTCGGAAGTCCAGAATGCGATCATCGGCGGGACCCAGATCTTCGTCGTTGGAACGGGTTCGCAGGGCGGACTGTTCGTGATCGGACTGATCAACCAGTTCTCGATCGGCGGGCAGGAGCTTGCGGTTGA
>DSDB01000214.1 GCA_011057845.1 Phycisphaerales bacterium
GCGGGCTTTGGTTACCGCGGCGCAGACAGCCACCGCACGGACCCCGGCGAGCAGCACCTGTTCCACATTGTCGTGCGTGATGCCGCCTATGGCGACGTGGGCGATGCCGGCGCCCTTGAGGGCTTCAAGGCCGCGCCGCAGGTAGTCCAGCCCGGTGCTGTCGAGGTCCGGCTTGGTCGCTGTCGGCCAGACCGGCCCGAGGCTCACGTAGGTCGGCTGTTGGCCGCTGACGGCGCGGAGTTCCTCCAGGTTGTGCGTTGTGGCCCCGATGATGAGCGGCCTGGACTGCAACCGGCGGGCCGCCTCAATGCCGATGTCGCCGCGCCCCAGGTGGACGCCGTCGGCCCCGGCGAGGATGGCAATATCGGCTCGGTCGTTGATAATGCTCAACACGCCGCCCTCGGCGCAGACGGCTGCGAACTTCCTCGCCAGGGCCAGTCGTTCCTCGTCGCTTGAGTACTTGGTGCGAAGCTGGAGGCAGTCGGCGCCGCCGGCGACGCAACTCTGCGTCAGCCAAAGGACCTCGGTGGGCAGGTCGCTGCTGATCAGGACATAGAGGCGGACGCGGGCGAACCGGCTGGCAGGCTCGGCAAGCGTAACGATGTCTTTCTCCAGCGTGTAGGCGTCGTAGCGCAGCCGCTCGACAATCGCCGCAACGGCCGGCTGGTCGCTCTGGAGGGTCTCGGCGATCGCCCGAAGGGCCTCTGGCAGCCGCTTGCAGCCGGCCGTGAGGCAATCCCGCAAATCTCTGCGCTGCAACTGCCCCTGGACGGCCATGCCCACGCCCACATCGCCGGGGGTATCCCGCGAGGCAATCAACGCGGCGCCATCCAAGCCAGCCATCGCCGCACACAGGTCGTGGCGGAGCTTCTTGGCGCGGGCGGTCAATGGTTCACAGTCCAGGGCGAAGCGGCAGTACTCCTCGATGACCCGGGCGGCCTCGCGCGCACGGTTGAAGTTGGCGTCGATGATCCTGTAGGCGGCACGCTGCGTCATGCCGGCGATTATACGGCCGGGGGCCTCGCTTGAGTATCCCAAAACGCCGGGGGGCTTGTTATGACGACGGTCGCCGCCAGGCCGCGCCATGCGCGCAAAAAAAGACGGAGTCGCCCTCCTCCAGAACGACTCCGCAACACCAAAGTATCTTAAACAAGACCGAAGGCATGGTGCGCCCGGCCGGTCTTGACTACGGGCTGAAATCGGGCGGCTGCCTACCTCCTCCGAGCCATGGGTCTGGGTGCGCCGCCCAATATCGGCGCCCAGAGGCGCAAGAGAATAGAACCTTGCAATGAATGTACCAAACCGGAGTCCAAGAGAATCCGGGCAGGGCCGATAGTATCTTAAGCTACTGTCTGACAGCGACTTATGAGCCAATTCCACAGGACGAACAAGAAGTGATTGACAGAACGGTTCGAGCCTTTGTGATGCAAAAACACAACGCCCATATTTGCCATTTAACCCATCTTTGCATGGCAAAACCGCCTGCCTGCACAAGAAACGCAATCCCGTTCGTTGTCTACAGAACGCAACGAAACAATGTTGCGTTTTGGAAACACGATTGGACATGAAACGCCGCGGCCACGAGTCAGCGACTGTTGCCCAGGCTCTGTCGGTCGAAGTCCACGTCGCTGACACGGGCATTCCATCGGCATCGCCAGACATCGAACAGCGTCGTGTTGCCGGTGCGTTTCTGGTCGATCTTGAGGACGCTGTTTCGACACCATGAGATGATGTCTCTGGCGATGGGCTCGGCTTCGGTCTCGCCGATAATAACGCCCGTGTTCTCATTGGGGTCGGCGGCCAAGTCGAAGACGCGGACCACGTGATCCTCGCTGTGGTAGACGAACTTGCCGTTGTTGCGGACGAATCCGGCGGGGCTTTCGTCGATCCAGCCGCTGAAATAAACCTTGCGGTTGGCAGGTATGGGGCCGAGGGCATTGAGCCCGTCGAATCCGGCCCAGTGGGTCTCGACGCCGAGCAATTCGAGCAGCGTGGGGGCCATGTCGATACTGCTGACAGCGGCGGCGATGCGAGTGCCCGGTTGGATCAGCGACGGGGCCCGCATCACCCAAGGTACGTGCAAGGCTTCATCGAAGGTGTTCATTTCATGGCCGTGCAGGCCGTGCTCGCCAAAGGCCTCGCCGTGGTCGCCGACGATACAAAGTAGGGTGTTGTCCGCCAGGCCGAGGGCCGAAAGCTCGGCGTCGAGGGTCTTGAGAAAGCCGTCGGTGTAGGCAATGGTCTGTTTGTATCGCTCGACCGGTTCGCGGGCGGGCTCGGCGAACCACCGCGGCACCTCGTAGGGATCGTGCGTGACCGAGCACATGTAGGCGATGAAGAAGGGCTGTTCGCGGGAGCGAATCCACTGCTTCAGAGGGTCAAGGAGGGCGAATTCATCGCAGGCGAGGTAGCCGACGAAGCTCTCGGGGTCCCGCAGGGTGTTTGGGTCTTCGAGGAAGTCGCGGGCCCAGAAGGTGTCGAAGCCCAGGTTGTGGACGAGGCCGGGGCGGGCCTCGAAATTGCCCTTGGCGGATTGGAAGAAAGCCGTTCGGTAGTTGAGCTTGCCCTTGAGGACTGTGGCCAGCGACCCGTAGCCGTGGTCGATGGGGACGGTCTCAGCCAGGTCGTTGGAGATGGACGGGTAGCGGCCGGTCAAGAGGGCGAACAGGGCCTTGGTCGTGTGGGTCAGGGTCGAGCGCATCCGAGAAAACGAAACACCCCGGCCGGCAATTTCGGCAAGGTATGGGGTCAGGTCGCCGTTTCGGCCATCGAGAGAGGTGTAGTTGTACTGGATGCCTTCAAGGACGACAACGATGACGTTGGGGCGGGCGATCCGCGGCCGGAGGTTGAGGATGGCGTTGAGTTCGCCGCCGGTGGGCAGTTCCCGGACGGCCTGTTCGTAGTCGGCGCGGGTGAGCTTGGCGGTGTTGCGCATGACGAGGCCGCGGACGGCGCGGAAGTGGCTGCTGAATCTCATGCCGGCCGAGAGGATGTTCGGCTCGCCCCGCCGGACGATGAGGTTGTGGCCGACGGCGGCTGCGATGATGATAAGCACCGACAGGACCACGCGGATGCGGAACCGACGGCCGTTGTAGTTTGGAGCCAGGGGATTGGCCAGGTAGTAGAAATAGATGCCCAGCGCGGTGAAACTGGGCAAGAGCACAACCGCGGCGGCTCTGGGCATGGCGTAGATATTGCCGCCGATCTGGGCGAGCGTGTTGAGTGGGTCGCGCAGGAGCGGCTTGAGCAGGCTCAGGGGTAGCTGCGCCCCGCTGCGGACGATCCAGCCGACATTGAGGACGGACCAGGTGCAAAGGATGGCCGCCAGGCCCGTGGTCAGGCGGAGCATGCGCCGCGTGGGCCGGGCGAAGATGATCAGCGCCATGACCAGTTCGACGCTCAGCAGCACCGCGACGTCGATGAGAACCCAGGTGGGAAACTCGTTGACGAGGTTCATGCGGTGGGCGTGGAAGAACTTGCCCAGCACGGTCGCGGCGAGGGCCCCGAGCATGATCGACGTGTGGGCCCGCAGTGCGATCAGGCGGTAGAAGCCGCCGGCGATCCGACGCGGCAGGCCCTTGCGGGCCGATTGTGAACCTTCAGGTTCCATAGGTCTGATACCATACCGCCAAACGGGGATATCCGCAATCGCGATGTAGACAGTGGTATTGAAATGGGCGGGCGTTTCATGTATGGTGGGGGGCGCCGTGCCCAGTGACGACTTGTGTGGCAGGCGGCGGCCGGATATGGGTGCACAGAAAGAAGGCTCAGGTTGGCAGGAGAATCGGTCATGAGCACATGCAGCAGGGGTAGTCGATCACGGCGGCAGTTTCTTGGGGGTATGCTGTCGCTGGGGGCCGCGGCCGCGTTGGTGCGGTCGGCAAGCAGGGCGGCGGATTCCGGGCCGTCGAACGAACTTCCCAAGATCCGGCTGGGAACGCTGGAGGTCTCGCGGCTGATACTGGGAAGCAACCCGTTCTTCGGCTTTGCCCACGGCAATCCGCGGGGCACGCCGGAGCAGATGAAGCAATGGTACACGAAGGAGCGGGTCATGGCGGTGCTGGACCAGGCGGCTGAGCACGGAATCACGGCCGTCTGGACGCCGTGCTATGAGAACTGGGTCGAGATATGGAATGAGTATCGGGGCAGGGGCGGCAAGCTGAAGATATGGATCGGCCAGCCGGATCGCTTGCCGATGGAGAAGGAAATCGAGATCGCGGTCAAGAACGGCGCCAAGGCCGTCGCCATACAGGGGATTCGCATCGATGAGAA
>DSDB01000513.1 GCA_011057845.1 Phycisphaerales bacterium
ATGGTCGTGGGGGGCACGTCGGCCCAGGTGGCCTGTGACCTGCGGCACAAGTACCCGAATATGTGGATTCTCGTGCCGGGCTACGGATCCCAGGGGGCCACGGCGGCCGACTGCATCAAGTTCTGCCGCGCCGACGGCACCGGAGCGATCATCAATGCCTCGCGTTCGATTATTTACGCCTACGAGAAGCCGCAGTACCGCGAGCAGTGCGGCTCGGACTGGCGGCGGTGCGTGGAGCAGGCGGTGATCGACGCAAAGGTGGAGTTGGCCGAGGCGATGCAATCCCTGATGTGATCGCAGCGCAGGGACGGCCGGGGGATGGAGTCAATGGACGGCGACGGGCTCAACGGCAAGACGGTGGTTGTGATGGGGCTGGGGCGGTTTGGCGGAGGGCTCGACAGCGCGCAGTTTGCCGCCGGCCGCGGCGCCAGGGTGATTGTGACCGATATGGCGGCCGCGGACAAGCTGGCCGACTCGGTCGCGGAGCTTGAGGCGACGTGCAGGGGGATGGATCTGGAGTTCCATCTGGGTTCGCACGAACCGCGTGATTTCGAGCGGGCGGACCTGGTGATAGCCAATCCGGCGGTCCCGGCGGATAACCGGTTCCTCCAGATCGCCCGGCGGGCCGGCGTGCGGGTCACATCGCAGATCGCCCTGTTCTTTGCATCCTGTCCGGCCCCTATCGTGGGTATTACCGGAGCCAACGGTAAGAGCACGACCACCGCCCTGACGGCCCATTTGCTGCGGTGCGCCCGGCGAGGCGGCGACGTGGGCTATGGCGAGGTGTGGCTGGGGGGCAATATCGGCAATGAACCGCTGCTGACGATCCTGGACCGGGTCAGGCCGGACGATGTCGTGGTGCTGGAGGTATCCAGCTTCCAGATTGAGCAGTTGGCGGCGGAGGGCCTGGCCCCGCACGTGGCGCTGCTGACTAACCTGACGGCGAACCATCTGGATCGGTATGGGACGTTCGAGGCCTATTGTGCGGCCAAGGCCCCGATGTTCGCACTCCAGAGGCCCCGCGGCGATTGCCCGGCGGTCTCGCTGTTCAATAGGGATGATGAGGTGGCGCGGGCCTGGTTTGAGAAGTACCGGGCGGATGCCGGGCGCATCTGCCGGCTCTTC
The DNA here is from genome assembly GCA_011057845.1 of Phycisphaerales bacterium. Lineage (GTDB taxonomy): Bacteria > Planctomycetota > Phycisphaerae > Sedimentisphaerales > Anaerobacaceae > UBA2266. The sequence goes on from DSDB01000513.1 coordinate 1,126, forward strand.
TGCGCCGCCGACGTCAGCGAGGGCATCCGGGCGGAGTATCGTCTGCCGGGACGGGCGTATCTGGCCAATCTGGCCGGCGCGATGGCGATAGGGCGGGTCTTCGGCGTGTCGGATGAGGCGGTCGTTGGATGTCTGGGCGAGTTTCGCGGTCTGAGCCACCGATTGGAGCTGGTGGAGGAGGTTGGTGGCGTTCGCTGGTACAACGATTCGAAGGCGACAACGCCGCTCAGCGCGATGGTTGCACTGGAGGCCTTTGATGCGCCGGTGGTCATTATCGCGGGGGGCTATGACAAACACATCGCGTTCGACGAATTCGGTTCGGCCATTGCCGGGCGGGCCAAGGCGGCCATTCTGATCGGGCAGACGGCGTCGGCGATTGAGGCGGCCATCAAGACCGCGGCGGGGCGGACGGTCATCCAACAGGCCGGGTCACTGGACGAAGCGGTGAACACGGCCGGCCGGCTGGCCGAGCCCGGGGATGTGGTTCTGCTGAGCCCGGCCTGCGCCAGTTATGACATGTTCGAGAACTTCGAGAAGCGCGGGGAGGAATTCGCTCGCTGCGTGCGGCGGCTGGGCGGCGAGACATAAACCGCTGGGGCACGGGCAGAATCGCATCGGGCTCTGTTATCGGAACCAGGGCCGAATCCATGGCAAATGGCGGGCGTTTTTTCGCCGCCGAATGCGTCGGAACACACCCCTGAGTCTGTTTGTCCGCCGCTCATCGGGTCCAGCCCTTAAGTCGAGGCCCGCGTGGGTCGATGGGAGGGTGGTGAATCTCTTTTAGCACTCAGACGTATTCAAGGATAGCACATGGACACGCACGACGACAGAAGGCACGAGCAGCGGCTTCGTTATCACTGGCCCGTCTGGTTCGCGGAGGATTTTGAGCAGGACCTCTCACAGGGACAGATGGTGGACCTGTCGAGCACATCGGCGGCGTTCACGTGCTACGCGGACGAGCACTGCCCGCACATCGGCCAGGGTGTGACCGCACGGTTCAGCGTGCCCCGATACGGCCCCGACGAGTCCTTCGACATGGAGAACTTCCTTCGCCGGGGCGAGGTCCGCCGCGTCGATCACGTCAACGGCCTTCTTCGCCGCGTGGCGGTCCAGTTCGCCGAACCGCTTCCATTTCGGCCGGGCGAGCAGACCGACTCGGAATCCGAGGCTGAGCGCAGGCTTCGTCTGATCACGATGTAGCCAACGGGTCCGGCGGGTCGATACCCGGCTCACAGAACCACCCTCGCAGACAGGAGCATACCCTCCCTGCTGCATTACTGCCCCACCATCCGCGCCGTCAAACAGACATCCCACAAAGTCCTATAATCGCCCTCTGCCTTCCGCAGAAGCGTGATTCCCCTACCTGCGCCAACCCCGGTTTTTTACGCTGCCTCCCGAAGCGGGTTGCGAGGGCTGGACGGGCGCGGCCGGAAGTTCTATGATAATCGCGTCCCCGCGATCGACCGCAGACATTGGAACCAGCCGAGACCGAAAGGGTGCCCCATGACAATTCGCACAAGACGAGAGTTTCTCAGGGGAGCAGGCGCTCTGGCGGCCGCCTGCATTACGCCGGGCCTGGCCGGTCTTGCCCGCGGCGTGAGTCCAAGACGGCCCAACATCCTCTTCATCATGACCGATGACCACGCCTCCCACGCCATGAGCTGCTATGGTAGTCGGCTCAACAAGACGCCGAATCTGGACCGGCTGGCGAGGGAGGGGATGCGATTCGAGAACAGCTTCTGCACCAATTCGATTTGCGCGCCATGCCGCGCTGTGATCCTCACGGGCAAGTACAGCCACATCAACGGCCTCATGGACAACGCCCAGAAGTTCGACGGGGCCCAGCCGACCTTCCCCAAGCTGCTGCAGAAGGCCGGCTACGAGACCGCCATGATCGGCAAGTGGCACCTCAAGACGGACCCGACCGGGTTCGATTACTGGAACATCCTTCCGGGCCAGGGGGTGTACTACAATCCTGTCATGATCGAGATGGGCACGCGCAAGAACCACACCGGCTACGTGACCGACATCATCACGGACTACGCCCTCGACTGGCTCAAGGGCCGCGCCGGCGACAGGCCTTTCTGCCTGATGTACCACCACAAGGCCCCGCACCGCGAATGGTCGCCGGGACCCAGGCACCTGACGCTGTACGACGACGTCACGATGCCGGAGCCGGCGACCTTGTTCGACGACTACCAGGGTCGCGGCCGGGCCGCCAGAGAGCAGGATATGAGCATCGAGAAGACCATGAACGCCCGGGACCTGAAGTTGACTCCGCCGACGAACCTGACGGCCGAGCAGAAGCAGCTCTGGGACGCCGCCTACGAGCCCAAGAACGAGGCGTTCAGGGTGGCCAACCTCCAGGGCAAGGACCTCGTCCGCTGGAAGTACCAGCGCTATATCAAGGACTACCTTCGGTGCATCGCCTCGGTGGATGAGAACGTCGGGCGGGTGCTGGATTACCTCGACGAGTCGGGCCTGGCCAACAACACCGTGGTCCTATACACCTCGGACCAGGGATTCTATCTGGGCGACCACGGATGGTTCGACAAGCGGTTCATGTACGAGGAATCGCTGCGGATGCCGCTGCTGGTGCGTTACCCGAAGGAGATCAAGGCCGGCTCGGTCAATGATGACATCGTGCTGAACCTTGATTTTGCGCCGACCTTCCTCGACTACGCGGGAGTGGAGGTTCCCGCGGACATGCAGGGGGCCTCGATGCGCGGTGTTCTGGCGGGCAAGACACCGGAGGACTGGCGGCGCAGCATGTACTATCACTACTATGAGTATCCGGCCGTCCACAGCGTCAAACGGCACTACGGCATACGCACCCGCCGCCACAAACTGATCCACTTCTACCACGACATCGACGAGTGGGAACTGTACGACCTGCGGAAAGACCCGGAAGAACTCAAGAACGTCTACGACGACCCGGCCTATGCAGACGTCGCCCGGCGGCTCAAGGAGCAACTCAAACGGCTTGCCGCCATGTATAAGGACGACACGGGCGCAGCGATCGAGTAGAACAGGCTTCAGGCTTCAGGATCCTGTAGCCTTTTACGGTCGGATCAACTCACCGGTTGCTTTGTTCCAGTGAATCGTCCGCAGGTTCATCTTGTGCTGCTTGGCGTGGCA
>DSDB01000283.1 GCA_011057845.1 Phycisphaerales bacterium
TCCCGCCCCGGCAACGGCATCTGCCATCAGGTGCATCTGGAGCGGTTCGGCAAGCCCGGCGCGACCCTGCTGGGCAGCGACTCCCACACGCCCACCGGCGGCGGCATCGGCATGATCGCCATCGGCGCCGGCGGCCTGGATGTGGCCGTGGCGATGGCGGGCGGGCCCTTTTACCTCAAGTGCCCCAAGGTCGTCGGCGTCCGCCTGACCGGCAAACTCGGCCCCTGGGTCGCCGCCAAGGACGTCATCCTCAAACTCCTGAGCATCCTGACGACCAAGGGCAACGTCGGCTGGACGGTCGAGTACTTCGGCCCCGGCGTCGCCACGCTCAGCGTGCCCCAGCGGGCGACGATTACGAACATGGGCGCCGAGCTGGGCGTGACCACGAGCCTCTTCCCCAGCGACGAGCAGACGCGGCGCTTTCTGGTCGCCCAGGGCCGCGAGGGTGATTGGCGCGAGCTGGCGGCCGATGCCGACGCACGGTACGACCGCGTCATCGAAATAAACCTCTCGAAGCTGACGCCGATGGCGGCATGCCCGTCTTCGCCCGATAATATCAAGGCAATCAGTGATATTGCGGGCCTTGAGGTCCGCCAGGTGGCGATGGGCAGTTGCACCAATTCCAGCTTCACGGACCTGATGATGGCCGCACGGGTGCTCAAGGGCCGCCGTGTCCACCCGATGGTCGAGTTCGCCATTGCACCGGGCAGCCGCCAGGTGCTCGACATGCTCGCCGCCAACGGGGCCCTGGCGGACCTGATCGCCTGCGGAGCACGGGTTCTGGAATCCGGGTGCGGGCCGTGCATCGGACAGGGCTTCTCCCCGGCGGATGGGGCGGTGAGTCTGCGGACCTTCAACCGCAATTTTGCCGGTCGAAGCGGCACCAGGGGCGACCAGGTGTACCTCGTCAGCCCGGAAACCGCCGTGGCCGCGGTCCTGACCGGCCGAATCACCGACCCACGCGACCTGCCGGAGCTACTCGGCGTCAAATACCCGCAAGTCCGTATGCCGAAATGCTTTACGATAGACGACTCCATGATCGCCCCGCCCCTGAGCCCGGCCGAGGCGGCCAGGGTCGAGATCGTGCGCGGACCGACCATCGTCGTTCCCGAGGCGCCGACCCCCCTGCCGGAGGACCTGCAAGGCCGGGTCCTGCTCAAGTGCGGCGACAAAATCACCACCGACCACATCATGCCCGCCGGAACGTTCCTGAAACTCCGTTCGAACGTGCCCCAGTACGCCAAGGTCGTGTTCAACTGCTTCAACGAGCCCGGTAAGCCCACGTTCGCCGAGCGGGCACTGGATCTGAAGTCGTCCGGGATGGCGGGTGTGATTGTCGCCGGCGACAGCTACGGGCAGGGCTCGTCGCGCGAGCACGCGGCGCTGTGCCCGATGTATCTGGGCGTCCGCGTCGTGCTGGCGAGGAGCATCGAGCGGATCCACAAGGCCAACCTCATCAATTTCTGCATCGTGCCGGTGGAATTCGCCGCCGCCGCCGATTACGACCGGATCGAGGCGGATGATGAGATTCGGATCGCGGGTCTGGTCGATGCCGTCCGGTCGGCTGATGAGGTGGAAATCGAGAATGTGGCGAAATCCATGAGATTCAGGGGCTTGTTGCAGCTCTCGGCGCGGGATCGGGAGATCCTGCTGGCGGCGGGGCTATTGAGTTACACGCGCGGGCGGACCGATGCAAGGGCCACCACGGGGGGGTGCCCCTACCCTGGAAAAACAGGCGGATAGATGGCTGAGACGGTCATTACGGTGTTCGGATCGGGTCGGGCCCGGCCGGGCGATGCAAGATTCGAGCTGGCCCGTGAGCTTGGCCAGGCCCTGGCCGGGGTCGGTTTCACCATCGCCAACGGCGGCTACGGCGGCACCATGCTGGCGGCCGCTCAGGGGGCCCGACAGGCCGGCGGGCAGGTGATCGGCGTTACGTGCTCGGCGTTCAAATCCGCCCGGCCCAACCCCTACGTAACCCGTGAGATTGTGACGGCTTCGCTGGATGAACGGCTCGATACGCTGATTGCCCTGGGGGCCGGTTACGTGGTGCTGCCGGGCGGCACCGGTACGCTGCTGGAACTGGCCAAGGTCTGGGAGCTGCGGAACAAGGGCTTTGCCGACGTCCGTAAAGAGATTATACTGCTGGGCGATTTCTGGCGGCCGCTGGTGGACTTGATGGTCGTTGACGATACCGCCAGCGGCGACTATGTGACGCTGGCCGACGAACCCCAGGCGGCGGTGAAGCTGTTGAAGGCGGCGATCTGAGTGATAACGGCAATGCGAACCGGGTTGGCAATACTGCTGGTGGGTCTGGGAGCGGCTGGAGCAGCCGCTGCGCAGGGGCTGACCGCCGACGGTGGCGACCAGCCGTTGTTGCAGGATGGGTTTCTCGCCAAGGGGATCGATGGCATACTCGTCGAGCAGCAGGGCCGGTGGTGGTTCCAGTTGGCCGTCGATGTCAATGACGGGTTCAACGCCGTCGAGGCCGGCTCGCGGCTGCGGATGCTGCCTTCGGCGTCGCTGGAGCGTATCGTCGCGGATTCCGGGCGGCGCTCGGATGCGGGATTCCGGCTGTGGGCGCGGGTGACGCGGTACCGAGAGAGCAACTATCTGTTCGCCGTGTACCATCTGGCGTTGAGCAAGGCGGCGGTGTATGAGCCGGTCTCCGCGGAACCCGCCGAGCCGAAGCCGCGGGCCCTGCCCCAGGACATCGCCGGGCCCGGTGATATTCCCGCCTCGCCGCCACCCAAGGCGGCTGAGCCCAACGGCATCTCCGATGCCCAACTGCGCGAGACCTTCCGAGTGCCCGTGGCCGGTTCCGGCGACATCCTGGATATCCCGCAGGAGGTGCTGGACCGCATTCGAACCCGGCCGGCGATTCAGGCGATACCGTCGGGGCCCGTGGTTGAACCCAACCAGGCCAGCGAGCCCAATGGGGCCGCCGAACCCGGCATCGCAGTCGTGCCCGGCGTGGTGGTCGAGCCGAATGCGGCCCCCGATGCCAATGAGTCGGTAACATCCGAGGCCGTGGCCGAGGCGGTCGAGGGGCTGCCCGCGTTCAAGCAGGACATTGTGATGCTGGACTGGGCGGGCTTCGTGCGGGATACCGAACCGGGAACGCTCGACCAGGGGTATGCGGCGGTCTTTCAGCCGGATGGATACGGCTTTGGCATCCAGCAGCAGACGTATCGCTTGTTGCCGTGCGCGGGGCTCGAACTGGCCCAGGGACGACGGGGCGCGGACCCGAACCGGACACGGTTCAAGATCGCCGGCGTCGTGACCGAATACGACGGACACAAGTACATGCTGCTCCAGCAGGCGGTGCGGGTGTACAGTTACGGGAACTTCTCAAGGTAGGGGACAGGCCGTGACGCACGAACTCGATGGAATCCTCATGTCCGTGGCACAGACGGGTTTCAATCGGCGGCTGGCGGATTTCCGAAGGCGTGTCCTCGCCGCCGGGCGGTTCGCCGCGTTCGGCAGCCAGGAGGCCGCGACACTGGCGGCCGTCCACCGGGCGATCATCGAGCGGGGCGACGCGGCGGTGGCCGAGTTCACGGAGCGTTTCGACAAAGTGGTGTTGTCACCGGAGCGGTTCCGCGTCTCGAAACAGGCGTTGGCCGAAGCGCATGCGAGCTGCGACGCGGCGCTGCTGGCCGCCGTTCGCAAGGCGATTGCGAACGTCCGCGAGTACCAACAGCGGATCTTTGTCGGGCGACGGTCGGATGAATCCGGCGCGACGGGGATTCGCTATACGCCGATCCGCCGGGTGGGCGTGTGCGTGCCCGGAGCGGCGGCCCCGCTGCCTTCGACGGTGATTATGACGGCCGTTCCCGCGCAGGTGGCCGGCGCCGAGGAGATTGCCGTCGTTTCGCCGCCGCGGCATCAGGGGACCATTCACCCGGTCATCCTGGCGGTCTGCCATGAGCTGGGTCTGGAGGAGGTGTATCGCATCGGCGGGGCACAGGCCGTCTTTGCCCTGGCCGAGGGCACCGCGACGATTGCGAAGGTGGACAAGATCGTCGGCCCCGGCAACAAATGGGTCCAGGCCGCCAAGAAGATTGTCTCCGGCAATACCGTCGGGATCGATTCCATCGCCGGGCCCAGCGAGGTGCTCATTATCGCCGATTCCCGGGCCAATCCGGCGTGGGTGGCGGCCGATATGCTCAGCCAGGCCGAGCACGGGACCGACAGCAGCGCCATTGTCGTGACCGACTCGGATGCGACCGCGCGGGCGATTCTGGCGGAA
>DSDB01000311.1 GCA_011057845.1 Phycisphaerales bacterium
GCCCGTACGGTCGCCTTCGTCGGTCCACGGGGCCGCCCGCAGGTGCAAACGGACCGACCGGGCTCCCGGCGGGAATTGGGTGATGGTGCGCCCGAAGCGCTGCCATGTGCCGTCGCCGTCGATGTCGATGTCGTTGTTGCATCCCGACATCCATTTGTCTTCGGCGTCGTAGTGGTTCAGCGATACCTGCACGGAGTGTTCCGGTACGGCCGTGCGATACCAGAATGACAGCCGCAGCCCGGCCTTGCCGATGGGCGCCGGCCGCTTGTACGAGGCGGTGACGTTCTGCTGCTTGTCGTCATCATAAATCAGCAGCGCCCAATCGCCCGAATGCGTCTCATTGCGAACGTCCATGCCGCCCTCCCACAGCCGCGGATTGGGCCGCACATCCGGCCATGTAACGCCAATGGACTCCATTGGGGCCGGGTCGTAGGGCGAGATGTGATGGGCGCTGAAATTGGCCCAGTACTTCTCCAGAACCGCCCGCCTGTCGGCGGCGTTGGCGAGTTTCTGATAGCGCCACACGTTCTGCGGCGAGAACCCGAACGCCGTTACACACGTCATCCGGTCCGGCAGCGTGAAATCGAACACCTCCACCGCCAGCGGCACATCGGCCTGGAATCCTTCGGCGGCCAGGCGAATGATCCCCTTGTAGAGTCCGGCCTTCGCATCCGATGGGGCCTTGACCCGCACCCAGAAGACGTAGTTGCGCCCGGCGGCCAGGTCGATGGGCCCGGCCAACGGCGGCAGCGGGTCCGGCCACAGACCGGCGACCGCGCTCTTGTCGGTGGGTATGGTCACGTTGACATACCGCACCGCCAGGACCTCAACGTTCTCAGCACTGATGGGCCCGCCAGCACCGGTCAGGGGTCCGGGCTTTAGCGTCAGGGCCTTGAGCGTCGCTTTGGGCCGCAGGACCAGTTGGGCAGCCTCGACCTCGTTACGGGCGCATGAGATGGAGATGGCCTCGCCGCCCTCCGCCGGGGCGGGCTTGTCGGCGGCGATCTTCCAGCCCGACGACGCCCACCACACGTCCGCCTTGTCATTGGAGCAGGGCAGACGCAAGCCAAATGGTAAATCGAAATACCCTGACCCGGCCGCCATGACCGTGCAGCATACCCCCAGGCACAGCAGAATCGGTGTCGGTCTCATCTGGAGCCCTTTCAAAATGGCTTGCAGGAGTTGATTGCAGGTCAATTCTCCACTGTCTGAGACGTTCGGTCAACACCCGGCATCTGCACAAATGGGCTGGCTCTCACGGCCGTAGGCAATGCCATGGGAAGAATTCTGAAAAAAAACTTCATTTCCGTCGTTGCCGACTGCCCCGCACACTTTGAACTTCTTAAGTCCTTTATTTTCAGCGTCTTACAGATACGAAACCCAGTCGTCGTGGTCCACCGAACTTGAACCAGAAGAGGGAAGACTCCAGGATTTCGTCGGATTTGCTGTTGAACAGGGGGCCTGTTGGGCGTATAGTGTATTAGGACGATAATACAGTAATACAGATTGGACTATGACATGCTACTCGAAATAGACCATCACAGCGGCGTTCCCATATACCGCCAGATCATCGACCAGATACGCAAGTTGATCATGGCCGGCAGCCTGGCGCCGGGCGAACAACTGATGACGGTCCGCGACCTGGCGGCCGGTCTCAAGGTCAACCCCATGACCGTGAGCAAGGCGTATTCCCTTCTCGAGATGGAGGGGCTCCTGGAGCGTCGGCGCGGCGTGGGCCTGTTCGTCGCCGAATTGGCCGACAACCGGCGGGCGAGGACAAGCGTGGAATTGATTGAACAGTCGCTGGCCCGCGCGGTTGCGACCGCCGTCCAGTTGGGCATCCGGCGCGAGCAGGTTGCCCTGATTGTGGATACCCTCTATGCAAAATACGACTCGACTCAAGGGAGCAACGACCATGAACACTGAGAACCCCATCATCCGTCTGCGGGCCGTCAGCAAGAGGTTCCGCCATGTGCAGGCCCTCGACAACGTCAACCTCGACATCCACCCCGGCCATATCGTCGGCCTGCTCGGCTCCAACGGGGCCGGCAAGAGCACGCTGCTTCGCCATATCATCGGGCTGTATCTGCCCGATGCCGGCTCGTGCACGACGTTCGGACGGGCCGCCGGCGAACTCGACGCCGGGGACCTGGCCCGCGTGGGGTATGTCCACCAGGAGGGCGACCTGCTCGACTGGATGACCGTCAAGCAACTGATTCGCTATGTGTCCGCTTACTACTCGACGTGGAATCACGAGCTGGAGGGCAGTTACATCAGCGAGTACGACATCGACGTAAAGGCCCGCGTCGGGTCGCTGTCGCCGGGTCAGCGTCAGAAGCTGGCGATACTGCTGGCCATCGGCTTTGAGCCGGAGTTGCTCATACTGGACGAGCCGGCATCGGCGCTGGACCCGCTGGCGCGGGCGCAGTTCCTGGACCTGCTGCTGCGGATTATCCAGGACGAGGGCCGCACCATCATCATCTCCTCGCACATCCTCAGCGACGTTGAGAAGGTGATCGACCACGCCGTCTTTATGACGGGCGGCCGCATCCTCGTCGACAGCCCGTTCGACGCCCTGCGCGAGCGTTTCGCCCGGGTTCACGTCAACTCCAAGCGGGGCCCGCTGCCCGAGAGCCTGCCGTTCGACAACGTCCTGCACTGCCGCCGGGCCAACGGCCAGGCCGTGTTGACCGTGCACGACTGCACGGCCGAACAACTCCACGCCCAGGCCGACCGCCTGGGCTGCTGGATCGAGATCGAGACCCTGCCCCTCGAAGACATCTACCGCGCCGTCGTCACCAACGAATCCCTGGCTCCCCAATTCGCGTGAGGCAAGATTATGAGCACTCTGACGATTCATCTCAAGCACTTGTACCAGCGTCGGGGTCTGTGGCTGGTGTATCTGTTCCTGGGTATATACCTGTTCGCGTGCACGGTGTCCATCAAGGAGGAAGGCGGGCTGGCCGCGCTGGTCCTGCTGATGTTCCTCGCGGGCCTGGTGGCGGGCGTGACGGCCCTCGACGTGGTGGTCCGCCCGTTCTCTTTCTGCCTGCCCGGGCATGGGCCGACCATGCGCAAGTACCTCTTCGTCATTGCCGTCGCCGTGAACCTGGCGGCGGCTCAGGCGATGTGGCTGTATCCCGGCCTTGAGGGGCTCGTCCGCCTGGGGGCGGTGGCGTCGGTGTTCTTCGCCGGGATGATGGTGTTCTGGGCCGGGGTGTCGGTCTCATTCGGGATCAGGAATGTCGGTGGAGTCGTCGGCTGGTTCGTTTTTGTCTTCTTTGCCGGTCAATCGCTGGGGGTACACGTTCCGGTCGAGCGATTCCTCATTGAACAGCCGCTGATTGTCTCGGCCGTCGGGCTGTTCGTAATCGGCTGGATGTGGCGGTGGCTGGGTCGGCGCGACCTGGCCCGGCGAAACTGCAACAAGGCCTGGATCGGCTTTCTCGACGCCTTCAACCGCGACAAGGTCTCCAAGTTCCGCCAGGCCCGCGGCGAGAAGCTGGACAAGGCCATGCGCAAGGCCGCCCCGTGGGTCGAGCAGTTCTTCATTGCCCGCATAGTCGGCGGGCGCGGGGCCGCCCGATGTGCCTGGGCCTGCCTGTACGCGACGTTCGGGCCCGGCCTGGCCCTGTGGAAACGATGGGTTCCCTTTGTGGCGGTCCTGGCGCTGACGGTGGGCTATTTGGGCTCCGGAGCGTGGTTCATGCTGGTGTTCATGCCCGCGATAATGCTGATGGGGCTGCGATTGCCGGTGTATTCGACGATGCTCATCGCCGCCGGGCGACGGGAACGCTTTGTCGCCACGGTGGTGCAGGCGGTTGTGATAACTGTATCCATCAGCGCCGCGGCGGTGGCAGTCGCCGCGCTGCTGATCCCGCTGTCGCGGTATGTGCCGCCGATTCCCATCAAGGAGGGAATCACCCTGACGCTGAGGCCCGTGGACCTTCGCTTGTCGGCGACCCCTCTGATCGTCATGCCGGCGGCCATGACGCTGCATGTGCTGCTGTACCGCCGGCTGCCCATGGCGTTCATCGCCATGATGGCGCTGGTCTACGTCGTCATGTTCGCGGCCATTGTCTCCCGCCGTGAGCTGATGCGGTTTGTCCGAATCGATGTCGCGATGGGCGCTATGGCGATGTGCTGGGGCGTCTATCTGCTGACCCTGCGCCACGTCAGCCGCCGGCAATGCCTCGTGGCGGGATAGGTGGATTGTCGC
>DSDB01000700.1 GCA_011057845.1 Phycisphaerales bacterium
ATCCACTTTTCCTGTATCTGCGGCAGCAGCTTGGACATGGTTTCGAGATACATCCGCTGCCGGGTCACCTGCGGCGCCTTGCGGTACTCCGCGTAGACGCTCTCGAATCGGGCGATGTCGCCCTGGGCCCGGTTGACCCGCTCGGCCGCGTAACCTCTGGCGGTCTCGATGAGCTTCTTGGCTTCGCCCCGGGTCTTGGGGATGACCTCGTTATAGTCCTTCATCGCCTCGTTGATCCGCTGTTCCTTCTGTTGGAGCGCCCGGTTGACCTCGTTGAACGTCGGGCGGACCTTCAGCGGCGGATTGGACGACTGGAGCTTGACCGCGACGATATGGATGCCCGTCTCGTACTCGTCCAGCAGCTTCTGGAGTGCGTCCTTTGCCGCGATTTCGTATTCAATCCGACCGATGGTAATCGCCTCATCGACGCTGCCGTTGCCGATGAGTTGCCGCATCACCGCCTGGGCGGCGTCGCGGATGGTGTACCGGGGAACGCGCACATTAAACAGATACTCGCGCGAATCTCTGACCTTGTATTGGACGATCCACTCGACGTCGACGATGTTCAGGTCGCCCGTGAGCATGATATACTCGCCGCGCAGGACCTCTCTGGCGGCGGCGCCGGCGTTGGCGCTGGAGACCTTCTCGCCGCTTTCGCTCAGGACGCTCATCAGGGCATCCCGCGGGGCCCGGCCGCTCTCGATTTCCTCGGCCCCGACGTATGTCGAGTCCACGCCCGCCCGGATCGTGCGGAACCCGAACTCCTCCTTCTGCACCTTTTTGACCGGTACGGCCGCGGCGGTTTCGATGCCCAGGGGCAGTTTCAGGTGGATGCCCGGCTCCGTGGTTCGATGGTACAGGCCGAACCGCTGGATTACGCCTTCGGAATCCGTCGGCACCGTGTAGATCGACGTCTTGACGGCCGCCGCCACAAGAATCAGCACCACGATGACCGCGGCATATCGTCCCATCTTGACCGGCGGTATCCGTACAGGCCGGCGATTCTGTCGCATCTGTTCGAGCAAATCTCTCATATCCATAACAGGGTCCTCGAATACAGCCGGTTATCGTATACACGCTCCGGTTCGTTCACAGACGCCCATTGTGCGCCCCATTGGCAACCAAGTAAAGGTAAATCCGACTGATCACCGGGCGTCAAGTATCCATACGCATCACTCAACAAGATATTCTCTCGAAATCGCGCAATGTTGCCATGACGCCTTACACAAGGCTCGATTCTCGCCGTTCCGCCGGCGGCACGATCCCGCGTGCTACCCGCACGCCCTCCTGCATACATCAACGAAGTCCATTGCCCGATTCAACATATTGCCGGCTTCGGTCTCGGAGACTTCAACGTGTGCTTCGTAGTCGCTTTCCTGTCTCAAATCGAACGCCTCTCGGAGATGCTGATGATGAAGGGCATGAACGATGCCCGTTGCTACGAAGAACTGGCCGAAAGCGGATATGACGCCGCTGTGTGAGCCGCGTATCACGTCCTTCGTCAGCAGCACGGCGGTAGCGGCGTGAAACATGGCATAATAGGCCCTGTTGACCACCGACGCATATCGCTTCGATTCCAGCAGAAACTCGGCGTCGTCGATGCACTCGGCTGCCTTTTCGAATCGCTGCTGGACCTCTCGATTCATGCCTCGATTCCTTCTTCCTTAATTACCCTGTGGATGGCATAACGTCCGCGGCCGAAGTCGGAATCCGACGCCAGTAAAAAACTCACAAGTGTTCCATGATCCAGACTGACTTGTGAACCCAGCTCGCTGACACGCTCGTGTTCGGCAAAACGGTCCGGAATATCGTCCAGCACAACGGCGATGTCAACGTCGCTGGCCTCGTTCAACTGGTCACGGGCGGCCGAGCCATAGAGGTAGACCCCCCGCAGCCGCGGTCCGTAAATCCTCTCGAGCCTGGTCTTAACCAGTGCCGCTAAGTCCAGTGCCTGTTTCCTTGTCGTTACCATATCGACACGATACACAACTCGTTGGCCGATGTCAATCAAGACCAGGTCGGACGACCTGGCCGCGGGCCTGGGCGACCGTGTCCTCGTAGGAGCCGAAGAACTCGCTGTTGCAGTCCAGCCACAGGGTCAGGCGGCGGCGGTCCTCATGGCTGAGCTTGACATCATAATGAGATGAGTCCATGTAGGCCGTCAGTCTCGAGGCCCTTGCCCCGAATTGCCCCGGCGTCGTCCGCACGCCCCCGTGCACGCCGTCGTTGATCGAGCCGTTGCTCACGTTGTAGTAGAAGCCGTACTCGCCCGCCAGGTTGGCATACGACCGTGTCCAGCCGTGGGGGCCCTCAATCTCGCCGCTCAGATCCAAGGCTTCACGCTGCTGGTGGCACGAAACGCAGTGGCGGTCCAGCACCGGCTGCACCAGGCGGACGTAGCTGAATGGGTTTGAGCCCTCGATCTCCGGCTCAATCGGCGAAGGCTCGCGCCGCATCGCCAGCGGCATGGCCGAATCGGGCCGGCGGGCCCGATTCTTGGGTTCATGGCAGCCCAGGCAGGTCAACTGCTCGCCGGGATGCAGGTAGGTGACGCTGCGCATCGATTGGACCGCCATGCCCGCCGCATCGAGGGCCTGAAAGTACAGCGCCTTTCCCGCAGGGGCACGGAAGTACGCGCTGCCGTCGCGCTCGACCGGCACGGTCCCAAGCACCGCTCGGGCGTTGGTCTGGTTAGCAACGCCGATACGCGGTTCATTGGGCGGCGGGGTCGTTTTGGGAAGCAACTGGACCACGCGCAGCGCCGTTACCTTCACGCTCTCCGGCCAGTCAAAATCGCTGTCGTACACGTTGGCCACCGCGATGGTCTCCCGGCCCGGTTCGACGGCGCCCTCGGCAGGGGGGTGCGCCTGGGCGACCCGGCTGGGGATCACCGGCGGCGTGGGTCTGGCACGCAGAGGGATCGGGCTCTGACATGCAATGTTCGGGTCGCGGTAGAGCAGCTCGCGGTTGCCGAAGCGGTCGATCCAGTAGATGCCGTGGTTCTTCGCATCGGCATCATAAACGCAGAGGTAGTCGTCCTCGCTCAGAGGCCAGGCCGTGGCGTAAACCATGCACGCTTCAATCGGCCGGATGTGCCGTTCGGCCTCGGGTAGCGGCACTTCAGGCGTCAGCCGCGTCAACTGCGACATCGCCCCATCGTCCGGCTGTCTCTGGTCGATCAGCACCAGCGACCCGAAGGCGTGCCCGTGATGCGCCGCGGCCGTGGCGACGTACTTGTGCGAGCCGGGAATCGCCCGAATGCTCATCTCCATCCACGGCCGGAGCTCTCGCCGCAGCGGATAATTGCCATGAAACGACCGCGGATCGCGCCCGTCCGGGAAGCACTGCCAGATGTGGTGCGCCACGTTCGTGTCGCGGTCCACGTAGTCCCACCGGGTGTAGACGATCATACCGTCGTTATCAATACTGGGATGCCACTCGTGCGTCTCATGGAAGCTCAGGCATGTGATATCGCTGCCGTCGCCGGTCATGGAAAACATCGTGTACGTCGGGCAATGCCGCCCGCACCGCAGGTACCCGCCACGACGTTCGGAGATGAACACGATCCGCCCGTTCGGCAGGAAACACGGGTCAAAGTCGTTCCACGGCCCATCTGTCAACTGGACCAGGCCCGTCCCATCGACATTCACCTTGAAGATGTGATAGCAGCTCTCGGCCGTCCACTCCAGGTCCTTACCCATGCCGCTGCACCATGCAAACAGAATGGTCCGCCCGTCATAGGACAGCTCCGGCGAGAGAAACACCCCACCGGCCAGGCTCCGCCCCGCCAGCCGCCCCTTCTCAACCACCACACCTTCCAGCACATCCCTGACCCGTGGCTCGGGCTCGAACGGCCCCTCCAACACATACAACCCGCCGCCCGGAACGCCGTTGAACCCGTAGTACTGGTCGCACATGTGAAAGACGCCCTTGGCCGCGTGCCGCTTGATGAACAGCACCCGGTCGAAGTCCAGCAACGGATTGTGGAAGGCCGTCTCGCGCAGTATCCCGCGCGCCCGCATGTACAGGTCCCTGCGCAGCTCAACCGGCACCGATTCGATGGCCGACAACCTCCCAATCTCTCTCTCAATCTCTTCGACTTGTCTTCCCAGATAACCTAGATCTCCTGAATTACATCCCAGCGATATGAGCCGCTTCGCCAGATTCCTTGTCCGCGCAATAACCTCTTG
>DSDB01000242.1 GCA_011057845.1 Phycisphaerales bacterium
AACTCCGCCGAGATACGCAGCGCAAGCGAAAAGCTTGAGGGGCGGCTCCAATGGTTGGAGTCGCCCCTTTGTGTTGCGTACGAGCGATGGGCGGGCCATCACGGCTGCGGCATCATCGGAGGCCGTTGGGGCTGGGGCTCTTTGCCCGGGGGATAGGTGATGGTGGCGGAGGCCCTGGCCTTGTCGATGTAGGCCCGCAGGAGCTTGCGCTCCTTGGAGGATTTCAGATTCTCGAGGATTTCCGCCTTGACGTCCTCCAAGGCCGGCGTGGAGCCTTCTTTGTGGTCGGTGGCCTTGATGATGTGATAGCCGAAGCTGGTCTCGACGATGTCGCTGACCTGGCCGGTCTCGAGTGCGAAGGCGGCCTGGTCAAAGGGCGGGACCATCGCGCCTCGGGCGAAAAAGTCCAGGTCGCCGCCGCGGGTCGAGGACGGACAATCGGAATGGGCCCTGGCCAGTTCCGCGAAATCGCCGCCTTCCTTGACCTGCTTGAGCAGTTCCTCGGCCTTGGCGCGTTTCTGCTGCTTGACGGCGTCGTTGTCGGTCGGCTCGACCTTGATGAGGATGTGGCTGGCGCGGACCTGTTCCGGCGTGCCGAAGCGGTCCTTGTTGTCCTCGTAGTACTTGAGGACCTCTGCGTCGTTGACGTCGGTCAGGCCGGGGTTCTCGGCCTGGGCGAGCTTCATATAGCTCCGCAGCTTGCGGGCCTGGTCGCGCATGCTCTCGAAGGACTGGCCGAGCTGCTGGGCCTGGGCCCGTAGTTGCTCCATCGTCATGCCATAGGCCCTGGCCAGCACACCCAGTTCGGCATCGACTTCGGCGTCGGTCACGGTGATGTTGGCGTTGGCGATCCGTGCCTCCAGGATCGTCTCAACGATGACCATCTCCACGGTGCTGTCGTAGAGCATCTTGCGATACTGTGCGGATTGGGGATTATCGGGATCGAACACGGGATTGCCGCTGATCTGTGGGGCCATCAGTTCGTTAATATGGGCAACGGTGATGTCCTTCCCGTTGATAGTTACGGCGACCTCGTTGGCGTCGTCCTTGGCCGGGGCGGGCGTCGGAGGAGTCGGGCTGGGCTCGGGTATAACCGGCTCGACGGGGGCTTGGGCGTCGGAGGGCGCCGAACCGGGCTCGGCGGGCGGGGTCTTCTTGTTGCAGCCGGCCAGAGTCAGTGTCAGCAGCAGCACCAGGCCGATAAGGATGAGCAGGGTCAGCAGTTTCTGCATGTGAATGTCCTTTCGTCGGTAGAAAAGAAAAAAGCCCCTTGTCAGGGCACAGCAGGTGATTATCCCCGCGCTCTGCCGGCCTGTCAAGCTGTTTTCGCGGGAGATAATGGTTCACTGTGAAAGCGGGCTCAGATGTGCAACTTTGACAATCTACCGGCCAAACTCGTAGGACAATTTGTCGCTGACCAGACGATTAAGGCTGATTCCGCCTTCGGCCGCTTCCATGGCCAGGCGTCGATGTACGTGAGGTGGGACGCGTACAACGAATTTGCCACTGTATTCATGCAACCCAAGGGGCTCAGGAATAGACTCTCCATTGGCCTGCATATCCCCAACCACCTCTTGGACGACTCTCGATATGCCGGCCAAGGCCCTGGCCCTGGTCACAGCCAAGAAACTCAAACTCGGGAATTCCGCGCATAAGCCAAGGTATTCACCGTCCTCTTGCGACCACGTTACCCGATACGTATAGCGCTCAATCCTGGCCTGTAGCTTCTTCATGTTCTATCCTCTGAATCGCTTTCAGCACTTGGCGGACTTGGTAAGCCTTGGCCATTCCTTTGTCGTTTTGAATATTCACCCGCGGATCACCTTTCCACGGAGTCTTATAAACATGGTGGCTCGTACCCTTGTTTCTCTCTACGCCAAAATAGTGGCGGCAAACAGCGGCCAATTCATCAAACCGCACCCCTTTGGGGTTGTTCTTCATACGCCTTACTATGTCGGCTATCTTCTCGGCCACGATTAGATGATACTAATAATGATACTATCCGTCAAGCAGAAAGTTCTGCAGATTCCTGAGAACATGTTGCCACCCAGGAATTCGCAAGCTGAACCGCCACCCGGCGGGGGGCAAGGAAGTGCTTGGATGCCACCTTGGGGCTTCGCCAAAGGTGGGAGAATGCAGCCTTGGAGTGCTGGATGCCGGGGCGTCGGCGGGCGTCAATTGTCTGGCAAAGGGGCCTGGCGGTGGTAGAATACGACCGTGATGCGGAACCCGGTATTCTGGGGCCGCAGGATGCTCGAAACGTGCTCCGGGGAGCTGTCATGGGCGTTGAAACGATGAAAAAGGGGGCGATGACCGGCCGGCAACGGGTGCTGGCGGCGCTGGATTTCAAGCCGGCCGACCGGGCGCCGGTGGATATGGGCGGGCACAATTGCAGCGGGGCGCACGTCAGCGTGGTGGCGGGCCTGCGGCAGGCGCTGGGGCTGGATGGGCCGGGCGACCGCGTCAAGGTGGTCGAGCCGTATCAGATGCTGGGGGAGGTGGGGGCGGACCTGCGGGCGGTGCTGGGGATCGACGTGGTGAACCTGCCGGGGCCGAAGAACATGTTCGGCTTCGCCAATACGGACTGGAAGCCGTGGCGGACCTTCGACGGTACGGATGTGCTTGTTGCGGGCCTGTTCAATACGGAGCCGCAGCCCAACGGCGATATTCTGATGTATCCGGAGGGCGACCGCGGCGTGCCGGCGTCCGGCCGGATGCCCAAGGGGGGCTATTACTTCGACTCGATCATCCGGCAGGAGCCTATCGACGACGAGAAACTGGATCCGGCCGACAATCTTGAGGAATTCGGGCAGGTCAGCGATGAGGACCTGGAGTATTACGAGGCGCAGGCGACGGCGCTGTATGAGAACACGGACCAGGCGATTGCGATGCACCTGCCGGGCGGAGCATTCGGGGATATCGCGCTGGTGCCGGGGCCGTGGATGAAACACCCCAGGGGCATCCGGGATATCGAGGAGTGGTATATCAGCACGGTGGCCCGGCGGGACTACATCAAGGAGGTGTTCGCACGGCAGGCCGAGATCGCGGTGGAGAACTTCAAGCTCATCCACCAGGCCGTCGGCGACCGGGTGCACGTCGTGTTCGTGGATGGGACCGACCTGGCCGCTCAGAATACGCTGTTCTGCAGTCCGGACGGCTACCGGGACCTGTATCTGCCGTACAGCCGCAAGGTCAACGACTGGATCCACGCGCACACGACATGGAAGACGCTCAAGCACTGCTGCGGCGGCTGCGAACCGCTGATCGAGGGCTTCATCGACGCGGGATTCGATATTCTCAATCCCGTCCAAACCTCGGCGCAGGGGATGGACCCGCAGGCCCTGGCGGCCGGGTACGGCGGGCGGATCGTGTTCTGGGGCGGCGGGGTCGATACGCAGAAGACGCTGCCGTTCGGGACGCCCGAGGAGGTCGAGCAGCAGGTCAGGCAGCGCCTTGAGATATTCGGCAAAACGAATGGATTTATATTCAATAATATACACAATATCCAGTGTAACACGCCGGTCGAGAACGTGCTGGCGATGTTCCGGGCGCTGGGCAGGGATGTGTGAGAACCTGGAAGGAGTCGGCCATGAACGCAAAGCAGGCTAAGGTTATGTGGGTGGTCATTATCCTGTTGCTGTTGCTGGTGTTATTCCCGCCGTGGCTGGGTAACAAGCCGGCTGTGGGAGGCGGCACAATCCTCACGAGCGGACGGACGGGTTCATGGGGTTCCACTTTGCCTTCTCGCGGCCTTCCTATCGACAGCGTCTTGGAAGTGTGTACGAAACCGTCAACGGCGAAACCAGGCAGGTCCACAAGGCACATACGGCAACGTACTACTACCAGAACGCGCGAATCGACTACGGCCGATTCACTCTGGCGACGATAGGCGTTCTGTTGATAACCGGTGGCCTGCTTTTCAAATATCGAACGCGAACGAATGATTGAAGGGATTACGGTATATGAGAACTCGGCGGTACCTGGCGGCGCTGACGGAGTTCTGGCGGGCGCACCGCCGATGCGCGGGGGTGCTGCATTTCTGTGGGCTTGGGTATTCGCGGCCGGGCTTTGAGGAGCGGCCGCTGGGCGGTGCGACCAGCGACCACTTCATCGATCTTGAGAAGCTGGAGTTCGAGCCGATGTTCGAGCAGTATGTGCGGGATGCGTTCGCCCCGGTAGGGG
>DSDB01000243.1 GCA_011057845.1 Phycisphaerales bacterium
CAATATATTTGCGCTGCGTGGTCGTCGGGTTGGGCGAGCCGATGACGGACTTCTTGATGGTGCGGTTGCCCATCGGGTCATACATGAACGAGACGTACTGCGAGCCGCCATCCCACGAAGCCTTCTGGATCTTCTCATCATAGTTGAAGGTGTACTCCAGGTCCGACTGGGTGAAGTCGCTGGCCGCGATATTGCCGCCATCGCCCCGAGAGTCCACGTCAATCCGTTGTGATCCGTGCCAGGAGACTCAGCGGCCGACTCCGGCAAATGCGCGGGGTAAGATGCCTTGAACGCGGCGGCGACAGCGGGTAGCATAGGGCTCTGTAGGTGAAAAAATCGGGGTCCGCCGCGGCTTGTTGGGGGCGGACCTGCAATGAATCGGAAGGCAGACTATGCCCTTTGACAAGATTGGCAAGGCCCTGGTCAAGGTGTTCGGCTCGCGCAATGAACGCCTTGTCAAGGGTTACAGCGTGGCGGCCCGCCAGGCCGGGCAGTTCGAGGACTGCGTCAAGCAGCTCAGCGACGACGCCCTGAAGGCCCGCACCGCGGATTTCAAGCAGCGTCTGGCGGCCGGGGCCCGTCCGGAAGACATCCTGCCGGAGGCCTTTGCCGTGGTCCGTGAGGCCGCCCGCCGCAATGTGCAGATGCGCCACTTCGACGTGCAGCTTATCGGCGGCAACGTGCTCTATGAGGGTAAGATCGCCGAAATGGCCACCGGCGAAGGCAAGACCCTCGTGGCCACGCTGGCGGCCTACATGGTCCACCTGACCGGCCGCCACGTCCATCTGGTCACCGTCAACGACTACCTGGCCAAGCGCGACGCCGAGTGGATGGGGCCCATCTATAACGCCCTGGGGATGACCGTCGGCGCCATCCAGGCCGACATGGACACCATCGGGGATGAGCGGCGCCACCAGTACAAGTGCGACATTACCTACGGCACGAACAACGAGTTCGGCTTCGACTACCTGCGCGACAACATGAAAACGTCGCTGGCCCAGATGGTCCAGGGCGACCTGCAGTTCGCCATCATCGACGAGGTGGACTCCATCCTTATCGACGAGGCCCGGACCCCCCTGATTATCTCCGGCCCGGCCGTCGACGACGTCTCGCGCTACAAGAAGGCCGACGCCGTCGCCCGCAAGCTCATGGGCCTGCAATCGACCTATGACAACCTCAAGAAGCGCATCGACAACGCCGAACGCGCCGCCGCCAACGCCCAGGGCGAACTGTCCGACGCCAGGAAGGCCAGGGACGAAAAGCGAATGCAGAAGGCCCAGGGCGTCATCGAGAAAAGCGAAGCGGAGCTCGAATCCGCCCGGCCCCGCCTCGAGCAGACCACCCAGTATTACGAAGTGGAGATCGACCGCAAGAGCGTCCACCTCACGCACGAAGGCATCACGGCCGCTCAGGAGGCCGCCGGCATCGGTTCGTTCTACACCGGGGCCAACATGGGATGGCCGCATCTAATCGAGCAGGCCCTCCGCGCCCATGTCGTCTTTGAGCGGGAGAAGGACTACGTCGTCCTCGAGGGCAAGGTCATCATCGTGGATGAGTTCACCGGGCGGCTCATGCACGGCCGCCAGTGGTCCGACGGGTTGCACCAGGCCGTCGAGGCCAAGGAAAACGTCCAGGTCAAGGAGGAATCGCAGACGCTGGCCACCATCACCCTGCAGAACTTCTTCAAGCTCTACGACCAGATCGCCGGCATGACGGGAACCGCCGCCACCGAAGGCGAAGAGTTCATGAAAATCTACAAGCTCGACGTGGTCGTCATCCCCACGAACGCCCCCTGCGTCCGCGACGACCGGGAGGACGTCATCTACCGCTCCGAAAGGGAAAAATTCGATGCCATCGTCGAGGAGATCAACGACGTCTCCGCCGCCGGACGGCCGCTGCTGATAGGCACCATCAGCATTGAAAAGAGCGAGGCCCTCTCGGCCGCCCTGACCCGCCGCCACGGCCTCGATCACGAGGTCCTCAACGCCAAACAGCACGCCCGCGAGGCTGAAATTGTCGCCAAGGCGGGCCACCAGCACAAGAGCCGCACGGGCGAGACCCGCGGCAACGTGACCATCGCCACGAACATGGCCGGCCGCGGCACGGACATCAAGCTCGGCCCCGGCGTGGCGGAACTCGGCGGACTGCACATCCTCGGCACCGAGCGCCACGAAGCGCGCCGCATCGACAATCAGCTTCGCGGCCGCGCCGGCCGACAGGGGGATAAAGGCTCCAGTCAGTTCTTCCTGTGCTTCGACGACGACCTCATGCGGATCTTCGCCCCCGAATGGACCGTCAAGGCCCTCTCGTGGATCGGCTGGGAGGAAGGCCAGCCCATCTACCACTCGCGCATCTCCAAGGGCATCGAGAAGGCCCAGAAGAAGGTCGAGGAGCGCAACTTTGAGATTCGCAAGAGCCTGCTCGAATACGACGAGGTCATGGACTACCAGCGCAAGGTCTTCTATGCCCGCCGACGCCGTGTGCTGGCCGGCGACAACCTCCATGAGGTCATTGCCGAGATGATCCGGTCGGCCGTCGAGAAGGCCTGCCGGAGCATCCTCGCCGCCGACTACCCGCAGAAGTGCATCATCGAATGGGCCCGCGTCAATTTCGGGGCGGAGCTGAAACTCTCCGATCTGGCCGGGGCCTCGGCCGCCGACATCGAGCACTTCGTCAAGGAGAAGGCCAAGGACGCCGCCGCCAACAACATCACCCTGTCTCTCGGGGAGTATCTCGAAGATTACAGCGACCCGGCCACGTGGGATGTCAACGGCCTGTCCAAGTGGGCCATGAGCGCCTTCCGCGTGAGCCTGAGCCCCAGCAAGGTCAAGACCCAGTCGCCGGAGGACATCGAGGAGCAACTGATCGCCGCCGCCGCCGAACAGGTGGACAAGAAGGACGCCTCCGATATCGCGGTCTTTCTCACCGATGACTATGCCCTTCGGACCTTCCTGGAATGGGCCCGCGCGAAGTTTGACATTGCCCTTGACCTTGAGACGCTCCGCGGCCTCAAGGTCGATGACATCCAGGCCCAACTGCTGGACAAGACCGCCGAGAAATACCGCCGCCGCGAGATCGAATACCCCGTCGAGTTCGCGATGAACATGGTCTTCACGCCGCAGGGGGCGAATATCTACGGCTTTGAGTCACTGGCCGAATGGGCCAACCGCAAGTATGACGCGGGCCTGTCCGCCGAGAAGCTCCAGAACACCAAGCCCCGCGACATCCAGCGGACGCTGCTGGAGCTGAGCGAGTCGTACCACGACGGGCGATTGACCGAGATCGTCAAAGACAAGGCCGCCTCTTATGACACGGCCGCCCTGGTTCGGTGGGCCAACGAGCGTTTCGCCCTGGACCTGTCCGAACAGGACGCCGCGGCCGCCGCCGATCCCGCGGGCTTCGTCACGGACGCCGCCGGCCGCCTCCTGCGCCGCGAGATGACGGAGCTGGAGAAATACGTCCTGCTCCAGGTCTACGACTCGGCCTGGAAGGACCACCTGTACTCGATGGACCACCTCAAACAGAGCATCTGGACCCGCTCCTTCGCCGAGAAGGACCCCAAGGTCGAGTACAAGCGCGAAGGCTACCGCATGTTCAACGAGATGCTCGACAACGTCGAGGACCGCGTTACGGATGTCATCTTCCGGGTCCGGCTCGACCCCGGCGCCCGGGCCCGGAGCGTTTGGAACGTCAGCCACACCAGCCACGACGAGGTGGGCCAGTTCGCCATGGCCGAACGCGACCGGGCGGCTGCCCAGGCCCCCCAGGGCGAACAGGTCGTCAAACAGATCAAGCTCGAAACGCCCAAAGTCGGCCGAAACGACCCCTGCCCCTGCGGGTCCGGGAAAAAGTACAAAAAATGCCACGGCGCGGGCTCCTGAGGTGATTTTTTGCCCGATAATCCTTGACACGACCGCCCCTGTGCGGTATGTTATGATTTGCAGGCTTTGCTTTTGGGCCCTTTTGGTTGTCCCCTCAGTTGCTACCCACCCTCCTAACCTCCCTCAACCGGAGGGCCCGTGTCCACACGCGGCAGGCAGCAGGCACAAGAGGAGAAGGGGTCAGCGGCCGGGGGGCAGGGGGCAGATTCTCGAGTCTCGATACCGGATGCTGGATTCTCGGTACCGACAGGGCAAGGAGAAACAGGCACGGTGCCTACGCAATCGAAGAGGGCGTGCATCA
>DSDB01000345.1 GCA_011057845.1 Phycisphaerales bacterium
CCGAGCTGCACACGCCCGTCAACACAAACATGTAAACCGTCGCAAACCAGCGTTTCTTACCTATCATGGCCATGACCTCGCACATAATAGTCCAGAATCGGCGCGAACATGTTCCCAATCAGAATCGAGAACATCAGCCCTCCGTTGAACACCGAAAAGTTTCGTATCACCGTCGTACAGACGGCAATCAGGACCCCGTACATGGCCCTGGCCGGCTGGGTCTTGGGCGCACTGATCGGGTCCGTCGCCATGAAAAACGCCCCGAACAGGAACCCGCCGCCCATCATCGCCGTCAGGCCCATCGGCGCCGGCTTGACTCCCAGCGCGTTGAGCGCCTGGTTGAGAACGCCGTAGGTGAGCACCATCCACAGGATAATCGTCCGGCTTGCCGTCTTTGTGTAGAACAGATACACTCCCCCGATCAAGATCAGCGCCACGCTGGTCACCCCCATGGTTCCGCCGACCCGCCCGAACAAGAGGGCCTTCAGAAATGCCCGCTGATCCACGCGAACCACCTGGCCCTGCGGAATATCGGGCGGTATCTCCGTCACGCCCTTGCCCCGCACCAGCTCGAGCCGCCCGGCCTTCAGATGCGCCATGGGTGTCGCGCCGGTGATCGAATCGACCGACTCGGCCGTCGTCCAGCGCCCCAGCGCCCCCCACGGCCCCTGCGCCGGCGGCGCCCAGGTCGCCGTCATCGCCACGGGAAAGCAGACATACAGAAAACACCGTCCCGCCATCGCCGGATTGAAGATGTTGCACCGATACCCCCCGAACACCTCCTTGCCGAATACAACTGCAAACCCCGCCCCGATGCCCGCCACATGCCACGGAACCGTCGGCGGCATAACCAGCGCAAAGATGATTCCCGTTACCAGCACCGCATCGCTGACCGCCTCGCCCCGCCGCCGCGTGAAAAGATACTCACAGAAATACGCCACCGCCAGCGACCAGGCCACCACCGCCAGCGACCGCCACCCGAAGAAGTACACAGCGCCCCCTACGCAGGGCTGCAATGCCCAAACAACCCGACGGTTCATCGGTTGTTTCGTCAGCATCTTCAATCGTCCCTGACCCCTACGCAGACAAACCCGCCATGCGGGCCCGCGGACTGTCATGCGGAGCGAAGCATCCAGGACCGAAATAAGCAGATGTTTGGCTCCGCGCTACATGTCGGAGCCAGCCCACGGCAAATCGAAAATCAACAATTAACCCTGCTTCAACTCCGTCAGCATCTGATTCAACGTTACGATATGCCGGAACTCCTCGCGGATGATCGCCGTCACCTTGTCCTGGCCGGCCCGCTGCGAGACGCACTCCTTCAGGCCCGTGTAAAACGCGATCGAATCCCTCTCGGCCGCCAGCCCCGCACGGATCGCATCTTCCGCCGTTTGCAGCGAGCCGAGTTTCTCCGCCGGGTCCGAATTCATATCGAACACATGCCCGTCCGCCATCACCCGCAGGTACATTTGCGCCTCTCCGTCCGGGTCGAACACCAGCGGCTCGGCCTCCTGGCCCTTCAATTGCGCCCGCATTTTCGCGAACGTCCGTTCATGCTCGTCCTCCATCGCCGCCAACTTCCCGAACACATCCGCCACCGCCGGAAAACGCGATGCGGCGCCGCGGTAGAACTTCGCCCCGTTGCGTTCGATCGCTTCGGCCATCTCAAATACTTCATCCGCGTTAAAGGGTATCGCCATAACTCATTCTCCTTGCCACAATCCGTGCTTGTTGCAGTGTTCACGCGCGGTGACTTTCCCGCCGCTGACCTGGAACACCGCCTCCGGCGCCTGGCCGGGGCTCAGGTACGCCACATAGCTGCGGCCGTCCACCAGGACCTCGATCCACTCAATATAGTGGTCCGCCTCCATCGGATGCGCCACGCTGCCGACCTTCACCTTGATCCCGCCGTCCACCTTTTCGATGACCGGAACATGCTTCTCCATGCCCTGGTCCTTCGTCCTGGCCTCCAGCTTGACCATCGGCTTTCCGCAGCAGACCAACTCCCCGTCGCCCCCGCGGAGCACCTCCACGATATTGCCGCACATCTTGCACTCATACACTTCCAGTCTCGTCGCCATATCGGCTCCTTTCTTTCAACCGGCCGACCCACACGCTTACAGCAGCTTCCCGGCCGCCGCCAGCGCCGCGTCGTAATCCGGCTCGTTCGTAACCTCCTCGACCACCTGCTTATACCGGATCACTCCGGCCTTATCAATAACAAAAACCGCTCTCGCCAGCAGGTGCAGCTCCGTGATGAGCACGCCGTATGCCCTGCCGAACGATGCGTCCTTGTAGTCCGACGCCGTTGTGACGGCCTTGACGCCCGCCGCCCCGCACCACCGTTTCTGTGCAAAGGGCAGATCCATGCTGATGGTCAATACCGCCGCCCCGGCCCCCAGCCCGTCGGCCGCTTCATTGAACTTCCGCGTCTCCACGTCGCACACGGGCGTATCCAGCGACGGCACTGTCGTCAGCAGCACCACCTTGCCCTTGTAATCCGACAGGCTTACCACGGATAAATCGTTGCCCGTCACCGCAAAGGCCGGCGCCTTATCTCCGACCTTCACACCTGCCCCCTCCAGCGTCAGAGGGTTGCCCTTGAACGTAATCTGGTCCTTTGCCATGATCTTGGCCTCCTGATTCACATCGCTATGTTGCCCGGCATTCGGAGTCCGTCAGTGCTTCGCGCCATAGGCATGTTGAAACTCGTGCAGCAATGCACGCAGCTTCTCCACGTTGGCCAGATCCGTCGTCTGCTTGGCCTTCATGGTGTAGACCAGCATCTCGTGCAGGAGCGTCAGTTTCTTGATGTAGTCGTCATACGCCGCCTTGTCCGTCGGCGCCGCCGGTACGACCCGCTGCGTCATGAAGTAATACGTGATGATCTCGGCGGCCTTGTCCGCGTGGGCCTCCTTGTTCATGACCCACCGCACAAGCTGGTTGGCGTTGGCCTTTGGATCCGCCGACAGCTCGTTGATCAGCTTCATCGACTTGTCAATCGTCGTGAAGTGCTCCGCCAACTCCGTGAACCGCCCCTCATCGTCGTAGATCCCGCACGGAATCTGACAATGGGAGTACGCCAGCGACCCGCCAATCACAGCGACGGCCGCCATCGCGATCAAAACCAGTGCCCTTCGTGTCGTCATCATATTCAGCCTCCTGTGAAAAAACTCAGTAGTTCAGCGCATCCAACTCAAAATGCGCCTGCGGATGCGCACAGGCCGGACAGACCTGCGGCGCCTCCATGCTCGTGTGCACATACCCGCAGTTGCGGCAGACCCAGCGAACCGGCTCGCCGCGCTTGAACACCCGCCCCTTGCTGATGTTCTCCGCCAGCTTCAGGTACCGCTGCTCGTGCCGCGCCTCGGCCACGGCGATATTGCGGAACACCGTGGCTATTTCCTTGAACCCCTCTTTCTCCGCGACCTCGGCGAAGCTCGGATACATCTGCGTGGTCTCATGGCGCTCTCCGGCCGCAGCTTCCTTGAGATTCTCAAGCGTGCTGCCGATGACCCCCGCCGGAAACGCCGCCACGATCTCTGTCTCGCCGCCTTCGAGGAACTTGAATTCGCGTTTCGCGTGCTCCTTCTCCTGCCCGGCGGTTTCTTCAAAGATGGCCGCAATCTGCACGTAACCTTCCTTCTTCGCCTGGCCGGCGTAGTACGTGTAGCGGTTTCTTGCCTGCGATTCCCCGGCGAATGCGGCCAACAGGTTCTTCTCCGTCTGTGTTCCCTTGATACTCATACCTTGGTCTCCTGTACTCGAATGTCCGATGTTCATCATTTGACGTTATGTGTCTGCGGGGTTTGCGTGCACCTGTCGCAAACACCCTCGTAGTAGACTGTACTCCTGAGAATGGTAAAGGCCTGGCCCAGGCCCTTTGGCGCCGGAGGATGAGCGACCGACTCATCATTGCAATCCACGACCCGACGGCACCGGACACACCGAAAATGAACATGGTCGCTCAGCCTGCCGTCAAATCGCTTTGGCTCGCCCGTCCCCTCCACCACGAACGCCGCACCGATTCGCACCAGCGTCCCAAGCGTCCGGTTGACCGTATCCAGCGAGATATTCGGATACCGCTGACGCACGATCCGGCAGACCCCCTCGGCCGATGGGTGCGCGTCGCTGGCCACCAGCGCCTCGTAGACCGCCA
>DSDB01000251.1 GCA_011057845.1 Phycisphaerales bacterium
AGGACCGCCTCAGCCGGCTGCGCGGGCGCAGGAATGTCGAACCGCCGCGGGAGCTTCGCGGGCGATTCTCCTGGCAGCATCGCCAGTTCCTGCCGTATAACTGGCAATTCACCGGCGAGGTCAGCTACCTCAGCGATGAGTATTTCCTGGAGCAGTTCTACCGTGGAGAGTACGGTATAGGCAAGGAGCAGGAGACCCTGGCACACATGAAGCGCAGCGAGGAGAACTGGGCCCTGTCGTTCCTGGCCAAGGGGCGGATCAACGATTTCTACGAGACGCTGGAGGAGATACCAACGGGCGAGTTCCACTGGACCGGCCAGTCGTTCTGGGACGACCGTCTGACGCTGTATAACGATACCCAGGTCAGCCGTCTGCGGCAGCGGGTCGGCAATGAGCACCTCATCGCCATGGACGAGAGCAGCTTCACATTCGTCTCCCACCGGACCGAATTGGATATGCCCCTGGATTGGAACGGCGTGAAGATCGTGCCTTACGCCGCGCAGAACTTCGGGATGGACAGCCGGGCCGGGTTCGAGAGGACCGTCGTCAACGGGATCAATTCGCGGGCCTATGGCGACGAGCGGGTCTGGATTGCTGAAGGCGGGATCCGGGTCATGCCCAGACCGCTGTGGAAGGTCGATACCCAGGCCTACAGCCGGCTCTGGGACGTCGATCAGATCCGCCACATCATCAAGCCCCATTCGGCACTCGTTGTCTATCACGAAAGCGACACGGCGGTTCGCCAGCGAGACACCGTCAATGTGGGGGCCTCACAGATATGGCAGACCAAACGCGGGCCCGAGGGCGAGAAACGGACGGTGGACTGGATGCGGCTGGACACCGATCTTGTGTTCGTTGACCACTCCGACAGCAGCGCCTCGCTGGCCGGACCGGACCGCTTCATCTGGAATCGGCCGATGGTGCCGCTGCGCGTCCTGGCGGCCCCGCAGATCTTCCACGGAGACCTGGCCCCGGTCGAGAATCGTTTCGAGATGTACGGGCCGAGGCGGGACTACTTCAGCGCCGACTACGTCTGGCGCGTCGGCGAGACCACGGCGATCCTCACGGACGGCTATTACGACCTCCAAAGCGGCGTGGTCCAGCAGTACAACATCGGCATGACGCGGCTGGTATGGCCGGAATTGAGCTACTACGTGGGCAGCCGCTACCTGCGGAGGACGTTGATTCTGGGCGAGCAGGGTTCCAACGCGTTCGTCGCGGCCATTACGTACGTCCTGGACCCGCGCTATACGGTGGTGTTCTCCCAGCAATACGACTTCGACTACGGCAAGAGTGTCCGCAACGAATTGACGCTGATCCGCAAGTACCACCGCATGTATATGGGCATCTCGGTGGGGGTGGATTCGTCGATGGACAGCTCCTCGGTCATGTTCAGCATGTGGCCCGAAGGGGTCTCGGAGATGGCGCTGGGTTCACGGCGGTATACCGGGATCAGCAGCCCCGGCGGCCTGTAGCGGATCCAAAGGCAGCGCCGCCGCGGCCCGTATCCACCCGTTGAGAGGTGGCTGCGAAGGGCAAAAACGGCCTTGTGTGGCAGTTTGGCCGGAGTTTTTGGGTCTTCGGGCGAGGATTTTGGTTTGAATCCGGGGGGCTTTTAGGTTAGAATCCGGCACTCTCATCAGGACACATGATTATCAGTAAGGAGAAACAGTTTATGGCATTGGTTAATACCCGAAAAATGTTCAAGATGGCCTACGACAACGGCTACGCCGTCGGCGCCTTCAACGTGAACAACATGGAGATCACGCAAGGCATCATCGAGGCGGTCGCCGAGGAGAAGGCCCCGCTGATCCTTCAGGTGTCCAAAGGCGCGCGCAAGTACGCGAAAATGAGCTACCTGCGGGCGATTATCGACGTCGTGGTCAAGGAGAACCCGGACATCCCGGTGGCGATCAACCTGGACCACGGCGACAGCCTCGATACCTGCCGCCAGTTCGTCGAGGCCGGCTTCACATCCATCATGATTGACGGTTCGCACCTACCGTTTGAGCAGAACATCGCCCTGACCAAGCAGGTAGTAGAAATGGCCCACCCGCATGACGTCTGTGTCGAGGCGGAGCTGGGGCAGTTGGGCGGTATCGAAGAGGATGTCGTGGGCGTGGACGATGTCCATGCCCATCTGGCGGACCCCGAGCAGGTCCAGGAGTTCGTCGAGAAGAGTGGATGCGATTCTCTGGCGATCGCCTGCGGCACCAGCCACGGCGCCTACAAGTTCAAGACGGAGCCGAAGATTGCCTTCGACGTGATTGAAGAGGTCGGCCGGCGGCTGCCCGGCTTCCCGCTGGTGATGCACGGCTCCAGCAGCGTGTTGAAGGAATTCGTGGACCTCATCAACAAGTACGGCGGCAACATGCCCAACGCGATGGGTGTTCCGGAAGCGGCCGTTACGAAGGCCTCCAAGATGGCGATGTGCAAGGTGAACATCGACACGGACCTTCGCCTGGCGCTGACGGCCAAGATTCGCCAGGTCTTCGCCGAGAAGCCCGGCGAGTTCGATCCTCGCAATTATCTGGGGCCCGGCCGCGAGGCCATCAAGCAGATGGTCAAGCATAAGCTGCACGTTCTGGGCTGCGCGGGCAAGGCCGCCGAGTGCTCCTGACCGCGGGGGGTTCGATGACCATCAGCGTGTAGCAGCCGAGAAACAGACGCAATGAGCGAAGACCCGCCCGAAGGCGGGTTTTCGCATTGTCCGGCGCGATGCGTCGGCGTGAATCAGTTTGAGCTAAGGAGTCGTCTTTTGTCCCGGCAGAGATTGACAGATCGCCACGGTGCGGCCCGATACATCCGTTTTGTCTTCTTTGGGCTTCTGATTACGATAGGTTTGGCGTCGGCGGCCTGTGCGCTGGCCGGGCGAAGCCGGGTCGTGTCCGGCCCTCTGGAGGCCAGGACCGCCGAAGCGGCCGCGAACCTCACTCCCGAACAGGCCGCCGTCAGGGAAGCCTCGACACTGATCTGCCGGGGGCTTTTCGACGAGGCCGAAAAGACCATCGAAGAAGCCAGAGGCGCGAGTCTTTCCGAGTCCGAACCCGTTGGGCGGCTCGCCGCGCTGGTGGCCGAGTATGAGCAGATCGCCGAACGCCGCAAGGCCGGGCAGGCCCTGGCCTACGAAGAACAACTGACCGCCCTCAAGAAGGCCCAGGGCGTGGTCGACGTCAACGACCCCAACGAGATCGCCGATCTCAACGACGTCAACGATGTCGTCGAGGTGCTCTCCATCGTGACCCGCGCCGGCGAGTATGCCACGGACGCCCAGCGACAGGAGTTGCTGGGCATGGACTTCGTCAAGACGGTTTTTCAGAAGGCCATCGACAAGGCCGCCGAATACGAGGTCGAGGGCAAATGGATCGAGGCCTATTCCAACTGCTACTACTGGCTGGCCGCCATCGACCCCAACAACGAGGCCTACAAGGATTACGCCGAGCGGTTGATCGAGAAATCGCAGATCGTTGCGGCGTTTCAGGACAGCCCCTGCGAGACCAGCCGCGAGCGGTTCGACGGAATCAAGCCGATTATGTTCGTCAAGGCCATTGCCGCGCTGAATCTGTACTACGTGAACATCATCGACTACGGCGAGATGGCCGCCAAAGGGATTGAACGCTGTATCCTGTTGGCGGACGTTGTCGAGCGGTCCAAGCAGTTTGCGTCCTACATGAGCGACGCTAACGGCGTCAAGGATGTCAACGATGCCGGCGGCGTGTCGGACCCCAATGGCGTCAAGAAAAAATTTGTCAAGCCCGACCCCGAGGCCCTGGCGGCCTGGAGGAGCACGCTGGCGGCGCTCAGAGGCGAGGTTAAGGAGTCTCCCAGCGGCTTCGGACGCGATGAGTTCCTCGCCATATTCGAGAAACTCCTGATACTTAACGAGGCGACGGCCAAACTCCCCGACACGATTGTGGTTGCGCAGTTCTCCGAGGCCGCCCTGGAGGCCCTCGACCCCTACACCGTGATGGTCTGGCCGCGGCAGGTGGATGATTTCGAGAAGATGATGACCAACGAGTTCACCGGCATCGGCATCGAAATCTCCAGGCGGGACGGCCTGCTGACGGTGGGTAGTCTCCTGCCGGACACCCCGGCATACCGCTCCGGCCTGGACGCCGGCGATGTGATCGAGGCCGTCGACGGCCTCGA
>DSDB01000451.1 GCA_011057845.1 Phycisphaerales bacterium
CCGAAACAGGCTTACTCCGATTCCCGGAAGACGCGGACGGTGTTCTTGCCGGAATGTTTGGCGGCGTAGAGGGCCTGGTCGGACTTGCTGGTTACCTCTTCGGGATTGGTGTCAGGTCCATATTCGCCCAGGCCGACGCTGATGGACAGGTGGATGGTCTTGCCTTTCCATGTAACGGGGGATTTGGCCACGGCCGCCACCATACGCTCGGCCACGACCGTGGCGTCGGACAGTTGCGTATTGGGCAAAATCACGGCGAACTCATCGCCTCCATAGCGAGCGGCGATATCAATCTGCCGGATACAATCCTTGATGCGCCGGCTGATCTCCCGGATGATCTTGTCGCCGGCGCGGTGGCCGTGGTTGTCGTTGACCCCTTTGAGGCCGTCCACGTCGATCATGATCAGCGAAATCTTGCCGCCATAGCGACGCGACCGCCAGAGTTCCTTCTCGAGCATGTCGTAGAAGGTCTTGTGATTGATCAGCCCGGTCAGGCCGTCGGTGGTCGCCTGACGCTGAATCCGCTCAAAGAGCTTGACATTGCCGATAGAGGCGCCGACGAGTTGGCCGAATAGTTCCACCAGGGCGATGTCCTCGCGAGTCAAACTGGCGCGGTCGATCTTGTCGGCAAGATTCAGAACGCCGACGACGTTCTCCTGGCAGATAAGCGGCACGATGGCGCAGTTATTGGTCTGGTAGTTCTCCGCGAAGGCCCGCTGAGACTTGCGGATAACGGGCTGCTGGTGGGTGTCGATATTGCTGATGAGGATGAGTTGCTTGCTCTGGACGGCCATGACCATGGGCGACGGCGGGGTCTGGTTGAGTGAGACGATCCTGTTAATGAGGAAGGGGTGGTTGTGTTTGTGAAGGTGGAGGATGTTATTGGTGTCGTCGAGGATGTAGAGAGAGGCGAACTTGACGCCAACCAGCCGGGGTATGTCTGTAACGCAGACCTCCGCGATGGAATCAAGATCGAGGCAATTGACGCGACGGGCCAGGGGGGTGATCTGCTCGAGCATCGGCAAATCCGGTGTGGAGGTTGCTCTATCGAAGTTGTCGTCCTGCTCCATCATCTGTCTCAAACAACAAAGACCCTGTCAACGGCGGCCGGGAGGCAATTGCCCTGCCTTGTCTGCTATCGGACAATTCACACGCGTGCTTCCGCAAATGACCTTGAAACTCGCCGCGACCTGCGCCCCAGCTCTTGCACACGATCCGATTCGAGGGTATTCGGCATCCGGCCGTGTCCACTTTAGGCAAAAGGCTTATATCCGCAGGTAAATGGGCAGCGGAAACCAGGACCGATAAGGTGTGACATGGGAGTCCGCACAAGGTCCATAAATTTTTGAAAAAATTCCGGAAAACGGTTGACAGGCGGGGAAACGTATTTTACACTTTGCAAAATGTAAAGGACGCTTCATCCCGACGCGGAATATCAAGGCGGCCACAGGCGCTTGGATTGTTGCGTCGCAGAGTGTGCTCTTTATCAAGGCAGGGGTGAGAAATGATGGTGATGCAGTCCCCCAAGCAGGATGTGAAGATCGCGGTTCCTCAGAAGTTGTACCGCATAGGAGAGCTGGTGCGGCACACGCCGTTCTCACGGCAGACGATTCACAATTATACGACCATGGGGCTCATTCGCGAGTCGGAGTGGACCCAGGGCGGACATCGTCTGTACGACGAGACGGTGTTCTCCCGGCTGTCACGTATCATGGAATTGCGCAAGGACAAGACGCTGGAGGAGATTCGGCGGATTCTTCGTCAGGAGGACAGGACGACCCGTTGAGGCGGGCCCCGGCGGCCGGGTATCCGGTACGGATGCCGCGTACCGGCGGCCGGGCACTGTGGCGATCACATACATCCAAAGGATTGGACTGTTGAGGGCCTCGGTATGGATTTGTTGTCGTTTGTTACGGATAACGTGACGGAGTTGCTGGTCAAGGTGATGGAGTTCACCGAGGCCAGGCAGAAGGTCCTGATTCGCAATATCCGTTGCGTGGACGAAGCCGACTTCGTTCCACAGGATGTTCCGATGGAGGAGTTCTGCGTGCTGATGGATACGGCGATCGCCGAACACGCGGAGAATCGACGGCTTGTGCTGGCCGGTTCCGAGCATATCCGGTTCGACGGCCGCAACGGTTTTGAGGTGTACTCGGTGGCCGATGCCGTCGCACAGTCGCTTCGCAAGAGCGATCGGGAGGCCTATCTGAAGGATCAGGTGGCCAAGCTGGTGGAAAACTCGTTGCACCAGCGCATTGCGGCGCAATTGTTGCGTCAGACGGACTGCGCGGCGGTTTGACCCCGCCGACAGGGGCATCCGGGCAGGCATGTCCGGACCCGATAACGAATGGATTCGGAGAAGGAGTACGGCGGCACGGCGCCAAAGCCGGCGGCTGAAACGTCATGAGCACGGACGCGATGGAGATGAAGCGAATAATGGCGGCTTGCCGACGGCCGGCTCGGGTGCTGGCCATCACCAGCGGCAAGGGAGGGGTGGGCAAGACCAACATCTCCGCGAATATCGGGGTGTGCCTGGCGGCGTCGGGGCGGCGGGTGCTGCTTTTGGATGCCGACATGTCGCTGGCGAATCTTGATGTCGTGCTGAATCTTGGCAGTCGGTACAACATATCACATGTGCTCAACGGCCAGAGAAGCATCCGAGACGTCGTCTATCCGGGGCCGGCCGGTCTGGGGGTGGTCTGTGGGGCGTCGGGCCTCGAGGAATTAGCGGACCTCAGCGAGTTTCAGCGACGCCGGATTCTGGATGAGCTGTCGCAACTGAGCGACGACCATGACCTGATTGTGATCGACACGGCGGCGGGCATCTCTCGGTCGGTCGTGGGTTTCTGCCTGGCGGCCGACGACGTGCTGGTCGTGACGACGCCCGAGGCGACGGCGATCATGGATGCTTATGCGATGATCAAGGTGCTCGCCAGGCATGAGTGCAAAGGACGAGTCAGCCTTGTGGTGAACATGGCCGATTCGCCGGCTGAGGGCAAGAAAACCTACCAACAGATTTCCAATGTGGCGGCCCGTTTTCTCGGGGTGCATGTGTACGACGCCGGGACTCTGTTGCGCGACGATCGGGTTGGCGCGTCCGTCAAGCTGCGAGAGCCGGTCGTTCTGGCATACCCGAAAGCTCCGATAACCCTGTCCTTGGCCGCCCTTGCGGCGAAAGTGGATAGCGGGGCGAACGTCGGAAGGCAGCCGACAGGCTTTTTTCGGCGTGTGGCGGATTTGTTTTTCTAAAGTGGCCGATGGAACGGCCGATAAGAAGTCCGGACATGGTGTACGGCGCTTTACATGGCAATCGACTCGAATCCGGGGGCGTCGCGGCAGCGACGATGTGGCGCTTGTGCGTCATGTGCCCGGGTGAATATGGGTTATGGGGATTCCGACGAATCACTGCTGAACATGGAGGTAAGCTGTGAGGACCAAGGTGAGCGTTGACATTGACCAGGTGTGGGAGGAGTTCCACAAGACACACGATGAGCGGTGCCGTAATGCCCTGATGGAGCATTATCGCGACCTGGTGCGGTATTGCGCCGAGAGGGTGCGCAGCAAACTACCGGACAAGGTGGAACTGGATGACCTGATCAGCGCCGGGACCTTCGGGCTGATGGACGCCATCAACGCCTTTGATCCCGGTCGGGGAGTGAAGTTTGAGACCTACTGCTCGCCCCGGATCAAAGGCTCCATCCTGGATGAGCTGCGGAGCATGGACTGGGTGCCGCGGCTGGTTCGGTCGCGGGCGCACCAGCTTTCACGGGCAACGCATTCCCTTGAGACCCATCTTGGCCGCAAGCCCACGGATCAGGAGATCGCCGCGGAGCTGAATCTCGACGGCGAGGACTTCCAGCGGCTCCAGCGCGATGCGAATGCTCCCGGTCAGGTGTCGCTCAACACGAAGTTCATGGATGACGACGGCGACAAGGACGTCCGGGAGATCGACATCATCGAGGACCACAAGAGCGAGGATCCCGTAGTGGAGGCGCAGAAGCGAGACCTCAAGAACCTCCTGACCAAAGGGCTCTCGCGGGCCGAGCAGTTGATCATCGTCCTGTATTACTACGAAGAGATGACGATGAAGGAGATTGGGGCGACGCTGGACCTGTCGGAATCGCGGGTCTCACAGATGCACTCGTCG
>DSDB01000453.1 GCA_011057845.1 Phycisphaerales bacterium
GGCGTTGAAATCCTCCCGATGAAGTCCCTTCAAGCGAGCATGAGTTCGGGTGTGCCGTATTATGAGGGCGAGGTCTACAATGTTGTCCGGCAGGGTAGAGGTGTCCCGGCAGTGCCGTTAGTCGTTATCGGGATAGAGCCCTGATCTTGTGCTGTAATCGACGTGCGCCGCAATGGCGTCCGGTATTCCGGAGCGTTAGCTTCACTGGGAGTCCTGAATGGTAAACGACACAATAACAGGGCCGCGCGGTTTCTTGGCGGCGGGTGTGGCTTGCGGGATCAAGGCCTCGGGCAAGCAGGACCTGGGGTTGATTGTATGCCCTACGGGGGCGAAGGCCGCGGCGGTGTTCACGACGAACAAGGTGGTCTCGGCGGCCGTGACGATCTGCCGCGAGCACGTCCGCACGGGTGAAACAGCGGCCGTAGTGGTCAACTCCGGCAACGCGAACACCTGCACCGGAAGCAAGGGCCTTGCCGATGCCGTGGCGATGTGTAAGCGAGTCGCCGACGGAATCGACGCCCAGCCGCGCCAAGTCCTGGTCGCCTCGACGGGCATCATCGGGCACGCCCTGCCCATGGACAAGGTGCGGTTCGGCATCGACAAAGCCATCGAGAGACTCTCGGCCTCGGCCGAGGCGGGGCTGGACTTCGCCCAGGCCATTATGACTACGGACACACGCCCCAAACAGGCCGCCCGCCGGTTCGAACTCAACGGCAGGACCCTCACCATCGCCGGCACCATCAAGGGTGCCGGCATGATCGGGCCCAACATGGCCACGACCCTGTGCTTTATCACCACCGACGCGGCCATCACCAAGTCGTTACTGGGCAAGGCCTTACGAGCGGCCATCGGTGATTCGGTCAATAAGCTGACCGTCGACGGCCACCAGAGCACCAACGACACCGCCATCATCCTGGCGTCGGGCCTGGCGGGCAATCGGCCGATCTCGAGCGAGTGTCCGCGCTATCGCCGCTTCGCCAAGGCGCTAGCCGAGATGTGCGATGACCTGGCCCGGCAGATGGCCCTGGACTCCGAAGGGGCCACGCGGATGTTCAAAGTGGTCATCACCGGAGCCGCGACGGCGACCGAAGCCCGCAAAGCCGCCCGCGCCGTCGCCGACTACCCATTGGTCAAATGCGCCGTCCACGGCGGCGACCCCAACTGGGGCCGGATCATCTGTGCGGTCGGATCGGTCGGCGTGCGGCTCAATCCCGACAGGCTTACATGCAAGCTGGACCATATCACCGTCTTTCGCAACGGCTCGCCCGCCCGATTCGACCGGAAGAAGGCCTCGCGGGTCGTTTCCCAGACCGAACACACGATTTCCGTGGAACTGGGGGCCGGCAAGGCAAGCGATTTCTGCTATGGTTGCGACCTGAGCCGCGATTACGTGGCCATCAACGCGGATTACCACACTTAACATCGCGCGCTTTCATCCATAAAAGGCTTGCAAGGCGGGGGTGGGCCTATAGAATTGCAGGGAATTTTGCAGGCGCGGTGCCTGCATAGGGGTATCGGTAAGCACTGATAGGAGCACAAACGTGAGACTTCTCAAGAGTCATCTGGCATTTCTGGCGCCTGTGTTGGCCCTGAGCGCGACGGCGATGGCGTCTGAAGCCGCCGAGACCCTCGGCGGAACACCCGCGATTTGGTGGGTCGCGCCGCTGAGCGCACTGGCGGCCCTTGGATTCGCGATGTTCTTCTACAAGAGCGTGATGGCCGCCCCGGAAGGCACCGACAAGATGAAAGAGATCGCAAAGTACGTCCGCGAAGGCGCTTACGCGTACCTCTATCGCCAGTACGGCGTGGTCTCTATCGTCTTCCTGGTGCTGTTGATCATCTTCGCGGTCCTGGCGTTCATGGGCGTGCAGAACCCGTTTGTGCCGGTGGCGTTTCTGACCGGTGGCTTCTTCAGCGGTTTATGCGGCTTCCTGGGCATGAAAACCGCCACCAACGCATCCTCACGAACCGCACAAGGGGCCAGCGAGGGCCTCAATCGCGGCCTTCAGGTCGCGTTTCGCAGCGGCGCCGTGATGGGTCTGGTGGTGGTCGGGTTCGGCCTTCTGGATATCTCGCTGTGGTATCTGATCCTGGATAAGCTCGTGTACACGGCCGAGCACATGAAAAACGGCCTGACGCTGCTGGGCCTGAACCTTGTGCCGGCGGGTATGGATACCCATCATAAGCTCGTGGAGATCACCACGACCATGATTACCTTCGGCATGGGCGCCTCGACGCAGGCCCTGTTCGCCCGTGTCGGCGGCGGCATCTACACGAAGGCCGCCGACGTCGGCGCCGACCTGGTGGGCAAGGTTGAGGCAGGCATCCCCGAGGACGACCCCCGCAACCCCGCCACCATCGCCGATAACGTGGGCGACAACGTGGGCGACGTCGCCGGCATGGGCGCCGACCTGTACGAGAGCTACTGTGGCTCGATCCTGGCGGCGGCGGCCCTTGGGGCGGCCCTTTCCCCGCTGGCGATTTCAGGGACGGTGATGACGGCCACCAAGGCGGTGCTGGCGCCGATGGTCGTGGCCGGCATCGGCATATTGCTGTCCATCGTGGGTATCTTCATGGTCAAGTGCAAGGAAGGCGCCACCCAGAAGAATCTGTTGCGGGCGCTGCTGACTGGCACATTGGGCAGTTCCGTGCTGATCCTCTTGGCCGTAGCGGTCATGGCATGGACCGGCTGGATTACCTGGGGTCTGTTCGGCTCGGTCATTTCCGGGCTGATTGCTGGCGTTATCATCGGGCAACTGACTGAGTATTACACATCCGACGAATATGCGCCGACCAAGGGTATTGCCGGCCAGGCGGTCATGGGTCCGGCGACGACGATTATCGACGGCTTTGCGACGGGTATGTACTCGTCGGGTCTGCCGGTGATAACCATTGTGATCGGCATTCTGTGTGCGTTCGCATTTGCCGGCGGATTCACTGACCTGTCAATAGGCCTTTACGGTATCGGCTTCGCCGCTGTCGGGATGCTGGCGACCCTCGGCATCACGCTGGCGACCGACGCCTATGGTCCGATCGCCGACAATGCCGGCGGCAACGCCGAGATGAGCGGTTTGGGACCGGAGGTCCGCAAACGCACGGACGCCCTGGACTCGCTGGGCAACACCACGGCGGCGACGGGCAAGGGCTTCGCCATCGGTTCGGCGGCCCTGACGGCCATGGCGCTGCTGGCGGCCTATATTGAAGAGGTTCGCATCTGGATCGGCCGGCTGGCCGGTGAGGCCGGCGATGGGTTATACACCGTCGGCAAGGTCGCCTTCTTCAAAGGGCGGGAAGCCAGTGATGAGGTCACAGCGGCGTTCAACGCGGTCAAGACCGAGGGCATGGTCCTGGTCGGGGCCGCGGGGGCCGAGATATCCGATTTCGTGACGGCCTATAACCTGACGATCATGAATCCCAAGCTGATCTGCGGGCTGTTCATCGGGGCGATGATGGCCTTTGTCTTCAGCGCGATGACGATGAAGGCGGTCGGCCGGGCGGCCGGGGCGATGGTCAATGAGGTCCGCCGCCAGTTCAAGGAGATCGCGGGGATCATGGAGGGTACAGGCAAGCCCGATTACGCCCAGTGCGTGAAGATTTCCACCGCCGGGGCGCAGCGGGAGATGATGCTGCCGTCGTTGCTGGCGATCATCATGCCTGTCTTAACGGGCCTTCTGCTCGGCGTGGCGGGCGTTATGGGCCTGCTGGCCGGCGGTCTGACGGCCGGGTTCGTGCTGGCCGTGACCATGAACAACGCCGGCGGCGCCTGGGACAACGCCAAGAAGTACATCGAGAAGGGCGCCCTCGGCGGCAAGGGCAGCCCCGCTCACAAGGCGGCCGTCGTCGGTGATACCGTCGGCGACCCCTTCAAGGACACTTCCGGTCCGAGTCTCAACATCCTCATCAAGTTGATGACGATGGTCAGCGTGGTCTTCAGCGGCGTGATCGTCAAGTTCGCGCCGA
The DNA here is from genome assembly GCA_011057845.1 of Phycisphaerales bacterium. Classification (GTDB taxonomy): domain Bacteria; phylum Planctomycetota; class Phycisphaerae; order Sedimentisphaerales; family Anaerobacaceae; genus UBA2266. The sequence goes on from DSDB01000453.1 coordinate 3,961, forward strand.
CCATCGCCGACTGGCTCGGCATCGGACTGCAGTGAGAAGGACGCAAGCCGCCGGACGGGCAAGTCGCCGCGGGCCTCGGCCGCGAGGTGCGGTTGACGCGGCTGTCGGCAAGAGTTAATTTGGCGGGGCGGCCCGACAAGGGGCGCCCCGTATTTTTTGTTCTGTGAGGTTGGACGCACATTGGCAA
>DSDB01000583.1 GCA_011057845.1 Phycisphaerales bacterium
CGCCACGGGAGATGCCTTCGCCACGGTGCACGGGCAGGATGCCCGTGGTACGGGGGCTGATGTTCGTCTGGCCATGATGCCTGCGGGAGCATGGGGGGCAGATTGCCTGGGTTGCCTGCGTTGCCCAAGTTTGGGTTTGTTTTCCCACGGGCAGGATGCCCGTGGTACGGGGGATGGCCGTGGTACGGGATTGGGTTTGTTTTTCATCTTTTTGCTTTTCCAGTCGGGCGGGGATTGGGGCCGCGGGATAGGGAGGGCTTTGGATACACGTGTGATTATACACCTGGGGCTGGGTGGGGATTTTGAGTCTTGGTGCTGGATGCTGCACTTGGGGCTTGGGACCTTGGGTCTTCGATTGGTGGTTGGTTCGCTCTATCAGGGGCGTATTATACGGTACGGGGGTGGTGATTGTCAAGGGTGTTTCGTATTGCGCATTGCGTGGGTTGAGTCGCCTGCGGCGACGGGGTTCATTAGCACGGGCAGGATGCCCTCGCCACGGTTCACGGGCAAGATGCCCATGTTACGAGGGATGCCCGTGTTACGCGCGGGCGAAATCATTTGATGGAGGGCCTGGGCGGCTCTATACTGGGAGGGCGCCGCCTCACGGGCGGCGGACCAATGGACTGAACGGACGGCATTACGATGGAGAAACGCAGACTCGGCAACTAACCGGTAGAAGACGCACATGGCAAACGAACGAAATGTGTACACGTCGCCGCTGGTAGAGCGAAACGCCTCGAAGGAGATGTCGGAGTTGTTCGGGGCGCAGAAAAAGTTCAGCACGTGGCGGCGGCTCTGGCTGGAGTTGGCGCGGGCCGAGCAGAAGCTGGGCCTGGACATCACCGACACCCAGATCAGGCAGATGGCCGCGCACCTCGACGACATCGACTTCAACAAGGCGGCCCGCTATGAGAAGCAATTCCGCCACGACGTGATGGCCCACATCCACACCTTCGGCGACGTCGCGCCGAAGGCCGCGCCGATCATTCACCTCGGGGCGACCAGTTGCTATGTCGGGGACAACGCCGACCTGCTGATCATGCGGGAGGCCCTGACCCTCATCGCCGGCAAGCTGGCGGGCGTGATCCATCTGCTGGCGGTGTTCGCCGACAAGCACCGCGCCCGCCCCGCGCTGGGCTTTACGCATTTCCAGCCGGCGCAGTTGACGACCGTCGGCAAACGAGCGGCGCTGTGGTGCTACGAGTTCGTGATGGACCTGCGGGAGGTCGAGCATCGGCTTGAGACGCTCGAATTCCGTGGGGTCAAGGGCACGACGGGCACGCAGGCGTCGTTCCTGGAACTGTTCGAAGGCGACCCTAACAAGGTCAAGCGGCTCGACCGGATGGTCTCGGCGGCGTTCGGCTTCAAGCGGGTCTGTCCGGTGACGGGCCAGACCTACCCGCGCAAGACCGATGCCCTGGTCGTCGGGGCACTGGCCTCGATTGCGCAGTCGGCGCACAAGATGTGCAACGACATACGTCTGTTGGCGAACCTCAAGGAGCTGGAGGAGCCGTTCGAGAAGTCCCAGGTCGGCTCGTCGGCGATGGCGTATAAGCGAAACCCCATGCGGTGCGAGCGCGTGACGGGGCTTAGCCGGTTCGTGCTGAGTCTGGCGACGAGTCCGCCGATGACCGCGTCCGAGCAGTGGCTGGAACGGACCCTCGACGATTCGTCCAACAAACGCATCGTGATTCCGGAGGCCTTTCTGGCGGTCGACGGCATACTGGAGATACTGACGAACGTCGTCGGCGGGCTCGTGGTGTATCCCAGGGTAATCGACGCCCATATCCGCATGGAACTGCCGTTCATGGCCACGGAGAACATCCTGATGGCCGCGGTCAAGGCCGGGGGCAACCGCCAGTCGCTGCACGAGGCGATTCGGCGACACTCCCACGCGGCCGCCGACCAGGTCAAGAACCACGGCCGGGCCAACGATCTCATCGACCGCCTCAAGGCCGACCCGGCCTTTGCCGCGGTCGACTTCAAGGCGGTTCTCGACCCCAGGGCCTACGTCGGCCGGGCCCCTGAACAGGTCCGCGAGTTCATCGCCGACGTCGTGGCCCCCATCCGCCGCCAATACCGAAAGCAACTGAATCGAAAAGTGGAACTGAACGTCTGAAACACTGAACGTAAAACGCAAAACCCTAAGGCCAAAACCAAGACCCAAAGCCCAAAACCGTGTCTATGGCGCGGGGGCGGCGCGGTTTTGGGTTTTGAGCCGTGGCTTTGGGTTTCCAGTCTTGAGTTTTCAGTTCCATGCACAGGAGCAGCCCATGACACGCGAAGCATTGATCAAGCGCATCAAGGAGACCGCCTATCTTGAGGGCGAGTTCATCCTCCGCAGCGGCAAGAAGAGCCGCTATTACCTGGACAAGTACCTGTTCGAGACCTGCCCCGATATTCTCAAGGCTTTGGGGGAGGAGTTCGCCAGGCATGTCGCCAACGATGTGACGCTGATTGCCGGGGCGGAACTGGGCGGGGTGGCCCTGGCGGCCTCGACGGCGATGGCGACCGGCAAGAACTGGGTCATCATCCGCAACAGCAAGAAGGGCTACGGCACGGGCAAGAGGGTCGAAGGGGTGCTCAAGGCCGGCGACGTCGTGCTGCTGGTCGAGGACATCGCCACCACGGGCGGCCAGGTGCTCGAGGCGGCGAAGATCATCACGGAGGCCGGGGCCCGCGTCGACCGCATCGTCTGCGTCATCGACCGAAAGCAGGGCGCCAGGGAGAACATCACCGCCGCGGGCTACACGTTCGAGAGCATCCTCACGAAGGACGATTTGGGCATCAAGGGCGACACATAGAACGTCGCCGCCCGATGGATGAGGGACGACAAACGAACGATGCAATACGTGAAAGCAGGCGGTGAGTCGCCGGCAGCGATCCGCGGCTACTGCGCCAGCCTGGCCTTGATGGTCTCAGCGGCCTTGGCGAGGGCTTCGGGGATTCTGGCGGGGTTCTTGCCGCCGGCCTGAGCCATGTTGGGTCGGCCGCCGCCGCCGCCGCCGACGATGGGGGCGATTTCACGAATGATATCGCCGGCCTTGAGGCCCCTGGCAATGAGATCGTCGGTTACGCCGGCCAGGAGCATGGCCTTGCCATCGTCGTCCATGGCCAGGACGATGGCGGCCGACGGGGCCTTCTTCCTGAGCATGTCCATGGCCGCTCGCGCCTGCTCGATGGGGGCTCTGGAAAGCGGACCGACGATGATGTGCGCATCGCCGACCTTCTGACAGGTATCCAGCAGCTTCCTGGCCTCGGCCATCGTATCGGCGGCGGCGCGTCCGGCTCCGGCCTTGAGTTCCTTGGCCAGTCGCTTGTTCTCGGCCAGCAGTTGATCGATGCGGTCGGGCAGTGATTCGGGATTCGTCCGCAGCCTGGCCGCCAGTTCGTCCACGATGACGCTGCGCTTATACAGGTAATCGGCCAACGCCCGGCCGGTCAGCGCCGTAATTCGCCGCACGCCCGCCGAGATGCTCTCCTCCTTGATAATCTTGAAATCGCCAATGACGCCGATGCGGTCCACATGCGTGCCGCCGCAGAACTCCCGGCTCATCGCCTCACCGATGTGGCTCTCGTCTTCGGCGCCGATGGCGATGACACGGACCTGTGCGCCGTACTTTTCCCCGAACAGGGCCATCGCGCCGAGCTTGTCCGCCTGTTCGCGGGCCATGACCGCGGCCGTGACGGGCAGGTCTTCGGCGATCTTGCCGCGGACCAGGCTCTCGACCTGTTCCAACTGTTCGCGGGTCGGTGCGCCGGGATAGGTGAAATCGAACCGCAGATACTCCGGCCCCACGAAGCTGCCTTGCTGGGCCACGGCCGAACCGAGGACCTGTTGCAGGGCCCATTGGAGCAGGTGTGTGGCGGTGTGGTTCTTGCGGGTGGCCTGGCGGTCGGGACTGACGCGGGCGGTAACGCCATCGCCGACACTCAGCGAACCGCGGGCCATGCGTCCCTTGTGGACGATGCAGTTGGCGATCTTGAGGGTGTCATCAACGACGAAGGTCCCGTTGGGCGATTCGAGCACCCCGCAATCGCCGGCCTGACCTCCGGACTCGGCGTAGAAACACGTCCGGTCGAGGATCATCCCGGCCTCGCCCGCGCCCGTCAACGAGCCC
>DSDB01000271.1 GCA_011057845.1 Phycisphaerales bacterium
CGGGCGCACTGCTACCGCCGACCAGCACCCAAGCTCCCATCGTCAAGAGCATCCAGACGCGCAACATCGACACGCCCGCGGCGGCATTCCGTACCATCCAAGACCTTTCTAAAATTCGTCCTGCAAAGATTTTACCGCCCGACATCGGCGTTGCAAGCCTAAACGGATTCTGCTACAATACCGCGTTCTATTTCGCGCCGCCGCGGCGCGGTATAGCCGATTACGAACGCACCGAGCGAAGATATACGGAGCCCTGTATGAAAGCCCAGCATCGGCATGAACTCAAGACAAACGAATTGGCGGACTGGCTGACCCACCTGCCTCAATGGGCCGCCGATAATAGAAATGGGATCATCGCCGTGGTCGCCGTGGTGGTCATCGCCGTCTCCGGTTACGTCTGGAAGGTCTACTTCTACGACAGCGGCCGGCTCGAAAGACGCATCGCCCTGACCACCGCCGTCGGCGAAGTGACCCAGAGAAAGGCCCAAGTCGCCGCCGGCCAGAGTCAGGGCGCCGACCTGTCGTACCTGCTCATCCAGCCCGCCGACACGCTCCAGACCCTCGCCGCCGGCGAGACCAACCCGGATATGGCCGCCCTGGCCCATGTCAAACGGGGCGAAGCCCTCCGCGCCGAGGTCCATTTCCGCATGACCGGACTGACCAGCAACGTCCTCCAGACCCAGATCGGCCTCGCCCGCGACGCCTACACCGCCGCGATCGAGGCCAAGCCGACCCTCGCCTCTATCGCAAGCGCCGCCAAACTCGGGTTGGGCCTCTGCGCCGAGGAACTCGGTGACTTCGACCCGGCCCGCCGGCTCTATCAGGAAATCGTCAACGACGCGGCCTTCCAAGGGGCCGTGGCCGTCGCCTCGGCCCAGACGCGGCTGGCCACAATGGACGAATTCAAGCAGCCCATTGCCTTCCATCCGGCCCCGATGCCGCCTATCCAGATTCAGCCTTTCGACCCGAACAAGGCCCCCGATCTACCTGATCTCGGCGCCTTGGTTCCCGACGCCGACAGGGCGTTAGCCCCGATCATCACCATCAAGCCGGCCGACGCCAACCTCGTCGCGCCCGCTGTGGAAATCAACGCCCCCGCGGCGGTCCCGGCGCCTGAGCCGGCCCCAGCCGCCAAGCCCAACGAACCGGCCGTCCAACCAGCCGATGCCAACGCCCCGGCCGACGCCAACAGCACAGCCCCGCCCGCGACCGAAACCGAGGCCAACCAACCCCCCCGCTGAACGGAGTCGCATCAGTACGAGGCCAGCCGCATTTGTCATGCTGAGCGAAGTGAAGCATCTCGGTTTCACACCGAACCGGACGCCCATTGGGCCGCCGGTATCAGCCCCATCGAGTCCCGTGTAGCGCCCCAGATCGGATGGATGACCAGGAATCGACACTCGAACCCATGACCCTGCGCGTCGGCGACGCCATCCAGGAACGCCGGATCGACAAGTACCTCCACGGGCGGTTCAGCAACTACAGCCGGGTAATGATCCAGAACATCATCAGGGCCGGCGCCGTCACCGTCAACGGCAAGCCCGTCCGCCCGAGTTTTCGCCTGAGCCCCAACGACACCATCGACCTGACCCTGCCGGAACTGCCCAGCAGGGAAATCCTCCCCGAAGACATCCCCCTGGACATCCTCCACGAAGATGACGACATCATCGTCGTCAACAAGCAGGCGGACCTGATCGTCCACCCCGCCCGCGGCTACACGCACGGCACGCTGGTCAACGCCCTGGCCCACCACTGCGAGCAGCTCTCCGAAGGCTCCGACCCGGCCCGACCCGGCATCGTCCACCGCCTCGACCGCAACACCACCGGCGTCATCGTCGTCGCCAAGAACGACACCGCCCAGTGGAAGATCGCCACGCAATTCGAGTACCGGAAGGTTGAGAAACAATACCTCGCGGTCGTCCACGGCACGCCCGAACTGCACGGCGACCGCATCAACGCCCCGCTCGGCGTCCATCCCAGAATCCGGGAAAGGTACTCCGTCCGTCCGGAGACCGGCAAGGAGGCCGTGACCATCTACGAAGTCCTCGAGCCGTTTCGCGGGTTCTCCCTGATCGTCCTGAGGCCCCAGACCGGCCGCACCCACCAGATCCGCGTCCACATGTCCTACATCAAGCACCCCATTGTCGCCGATGACATGTACGGCGGCAAGCTCGTCTATCCCTGGCAACTGGCCGACGCCGAAGCAGTCCCCGAAGAACCCGTCATCAAACGCTGTGCGCTGCATGCCTGGAAGCTCAAATTCACCCACCCCTCCACCGAGCAGCCCGTCGAATTCGAGGCACCCATGCCCGCCGACATGCAACACCTCCTCGACCTCCTGCGCCAATACCGCCGCAACTGACCTCGCATGTCGTCGTGTGTATGGTGTACCGCGGCCTTGAGCTTGGAAGTGACGATGTCATCCCTGCGGAGGCAAGGGCCCAGGCCGCGTTTGGAGATTGATGGTGGCCCCGAATCGTACTGGATGCCTGCCTGCGCAGGCATGACAGAGTCGTGGTCCGCGTGCGTGCGAGGTGCAGTCGTGGTCGGGGGTGCGCAAGGTTTGAGGTCTTGGGCTGTGGTTTTGCGTTCTGGGCTTTACGTTTTTCGCTTTTGCCCGGCCCCACCCGCTGTTGCGTCGGAGAATACACCGGACCCCTCTCTTGCGCCCCCTTGTGCTCTTACGCTCTTCTGCCCTTATGCGCTTATTCCTGCGGCAGCCGCACCAGATCCGAATCCGATCCTGCTATCATCAGGATATCCCCCTCATAGATAATCGTCTCCGGCATGACATTGATAATCGCGTCCTGCTCCGACTTCTTCGCCTTGCCGTGATCGCCGCGCTTGATGAGCACCAGGTTGACGTTGTACTTCTGGCGAAGCTGCAAGTCCATCACCGTCCTGCCGTCGAAGCTCGCCGGCGCCTTGACCCGCGCCAGGCTGTGGCCCGGCGCCAGATCGAGCTTCTCCCCGATCTGCGGCGCGATCAGCTTGTACGCCCAGCGCTGGGCCGATTCGATCTCCGGATAGATGACCTCCGTCGCCCCCACCTTCGAGAACACCTCCCCCTGCGTCAGGCTCTCGGCCCGCGCGTAGATCTGCGTAATCCCCATCTGCCGCAGGTTCACCACCGTCAGGATCGCCGACTCGAAATTCTGCTGGCCCATCCCCACGATGGCCACGTCCGCCTTGCCCACCCCCTGGGCCTTCATTGCCTCCTCATCCGTGCTGTCCAGACGCACCGCCAGCGATACCTGGTCGCGGATCATCTCAATGGGATTGCGGTCCTTGTCGATGGCAATGACCTCGGTGCCGCTCATCGACAGCGCAATGGCCAGCTTCGTCCCGAATCGTCCCAGCCCTATCACCACAAACCGTCTCATGATCACATTCCCCTGTCAACCGACAACAATCGCCTCATCGGGATAACTGTAGCGGACGGGCTTGAGATTGAACGTCAGCGCCGCCATCAGCGTCAGCGGCCCCAGCCGGCCGATCAGCATCGCCGCTATGATAATCCACTTACCCGCCGATGTCAAAACCGGCGTAACGCCCGTCGTCAGACCCACCGTCCCCAGCGCCGACGCCGTCTCGAACAGAATATCCAGCATGGCGAAGCCGCTGCCCCGCTCCGTCACGCTCAGCGCCAATGCCGCCGAGAACAACACCACGACAAACAACGCCGTCACCGTAATCGCCCGTCCCACCACCACCACGCGGATCGACCGCTTGAACAACTCCACCTCCCCCCGTTTGCGAAGCGCCGCAATCACCGCCGCCACAATCACCGCCAGCGTCACCGTCTTGATGCCGCCTGACGTCGAGCCGGGCGAGCCCCCGACAAACATCAGCAGAATCAGCACCGTCTTGCTCGAATCCGACATGGCCGCGATGTCCACCGTATTGAAACCCGCCGTCCGCGACGTTACCGACTGAAAGAACGCCCCCGGCAGGTCCAACCGTCCCGATCCGCAATTATTGCCGTACCGCTCCATGAACAGAATCGCCGCCGTCCCGCATACGATCAGTATCCCGCTGACCCACAGCACGATCTTCGTCTGCAAACGCAGCCGCTTGGGAACCTCCATGCTGAACCGGCACTCCTTGAAG
>DSDB01000683.1 GCA_011057845.1 Phycisphaerales bacterium
ATGACAACGCCGGCGTTCATGAGTTGGAATCCGCCGGGCATGCAGCCCCAGGAAATCTGGATGCGGATTACGCTGGCGGAACAGCCGTGGAGTCCCGTCGTCGGGGCGCCGGGTTTCGGAGGCTCCGGACCGGCCGCAGGCTATCAGTACGGCGAGACCGAGGACTACTATTTCGTTCCGAAGTCCGGAGCGACACCGCCCAGCGATCCCACGTTGAGGGTCGGCGACTGGATCAACCCCGAACCTTGGCACAACTGGATCGCGCCCAGTGCCGACCCCACGCCGGTACAGCTTCTCGTCAGCGACCCGTGCAGCCTTATCACGCAGGTGGATTTCTATTTCTCGCTCGACGGAACGAACTGGGTCATGTTTGGCAGCGACATGGACGGCACTCAGCCCTATGAGGACACCGAAGGCAACGCCCAAAATGAGGGTGATGGATGGACGGCGTATTTCGTGGGCGCACAGATGCCGCCGATAACACAAACCCGGCCGATCCTGTTCATGGCCGAGGCGCATTCACCGCTGGGTGTCCTTACCGCCCAAGCCGAGCGAATCCTCGACCCGACGCCGCCGGACTCCGTGGTGCTCAATGTCGAAGACTGGCAGCTTGTCGAAGAACCGGAACTGGTGGTCGACCTGGATCCCATACTCGCCAACATCGACATGATCTATGTCTGGACCGAGCCCAAGCAGGAGGAATTCAAGAAGGGCATTCCGCCCATCAGTCAGCAGCCACACTCGGGAACGCACTGCGCCCCGACGGCCGCGGCGGCATGCCTGAAGTACTACGAAGGCCAGGGCGACCCCCAGATCGGTGGCGGCCTGACCGACCATGAACTGGTCGAGGCCCTTGCCAAGCTTGCCAGGACCAATCAGGGCCACTCCGGCACGTATCCTTCGGACCTGGCCGACGCCCTCAAAAAGTGGATTGCCGAGCATGGCGACGGTTACACCGTCCGCGGGCCCAAGTCCTTTGACTGGAAGGAGATGCGCGACGAGCTCGAACGCTGCCAGGACGTCCTGGTCGGTATCTACTGGCCTGGCGGTGGTGGCCACCGTATGACGCTGAACTCCATCGTCAACCGGCCGCTGCCCAACGGCAGAATCCGCATTGACTTCATGGACCCCTGGACCGGCACCATCGAATACGGCGAACTCGACCCCAGCACGGGTCATGTGTCCAATTATGAGGGCACTTCCGGCAACAGCGGAAGCCTCGACAACATCATCATCGTCTGTCCCAAGGAAGAAGACCCCAGTGGCGGCGGTGGCGGCGGCGGTGGCATACCCGGACCCGATCCGGGTCCCATCGTGATTCCCTTCCCGCATCCGGGATTGTATTTCCTGCATGTCGTCGTGGTTGACTTGGATCAGAATGCGCATCGGCTGATTCGTGTCGTTGACGTCCAGCCCTTCAAGCCCAAGCCGCCCACCCCCTACATCAAGTGGTCGCAGCCGCCCATCGAGACCGATCCCAAGAGCAAGACGCCGGTTTTCTGCGGCTGGGATGAGCCGGCTTTCTGCATGGACTCGCCGACCGGCGAGCCGGGCATGTGCCGACCCGCGGCCGACGACTTCCGCTGCTTGGGCAATATGCCTGTTACATCCATTCATTGGTGGGGCAGCTACGTCGGTTGGGAAGGCCTCGAACCCCCGCGGGATCGTCCCATCGCCTACCGCATCGGTTTCTGGACCAATGTGCCCGCCGATGCCGCCGGTATGACGCCGTACAGCCATCCCGGCAAGCTTCTGCAGGTGGTCACTGTGCCGGCCTCGCGTATCCGTGTCGAATGGGCCGGCCTGGACCGATTCCCGCAGCGGCCGTCGGATACGTGCTTCCAGTACAACGTCGACCTCAACCGCGACGAATGGTTCTGGCAGGGACGGTATGATTCTCCGGACAACGTCTTCTGGCTGAGCATCGCGGCCGTCTATCCACTCGGCGCCCAGCCGCTCCACATCTGGGGATGGAAGACGCGGCCGGCCCACTGGATGGACGATGCGGTCGTGATACACGCCGATGTTCCTCTCCAGCCGGGCGTTGTCCTGCCTCCGCAGGCCTTTACCCCCATTGAAAGCGACCTCATCGGCGGACCTCAGAGCTATGACCTGGCTTTCGAGTTGGACACCCACCCGAGCTACATCAAGTGGGATCAGCCGTTCACGGGCATACGTCTGTGGCCGCACTATGAGGACGAGGAGTCCGTGGCCTTTGAACAGGAACTCACGATGATTCGCCGGCTCGTCGCCGATGATTGGCGGTGCACGGGCCTCAATCCCGTGACAGCGATTACGTGGTGGGGTTCCTATATCGGCTATCAGTACACGGCGTGCCAGTCTGGAATTGTTATGCCGGAGCCGAAGCGGCCGGATTATTTCTGGCTGTCCATCTGGACCGATGTGCCCGCCGGAGTGGATCTGCCCTACAGCCATCCCGGCCAGAAGATCTGGGAGTATAAGACCAACGCCGTCGACGAGGTGATGGTCGGGTTCGACAAGCATCCGCACGATCCCGTTCCGGGACAAACCGGATTCGAGCCCGTCTTCCGTTACTCAGTCAGGCTGCCGGAGGAGCACTGGTTCGCCCAGAAGAGACTCAACGACGTCTACTGGCTCAGTGTCGTGGCGGTATACAAGGACCCGGCGTCCATGAACTATCCGTGGGGCTGGACCAATCACGCGCATAGCCCATGGAGCGGCCCGAATCTGACGCCCGTCGGCCACTGGAAGCTTGATGAGGCCTCCGGACGGATCGCCTCCGATAGCTCGCCCAACGCCAACGACGCAACGCTCGTCGGCGATGCGGCCTGGGTGCCGGGTGGCGGAGTGCTGGGCGGCGCCCTGGACCTTGACGGCAACGGTGACTATGCGAAGACGGCCTCAACAACAACGGGCCTGGACTTCGCGCCGGGCAGTTTCACCGTCTCGGCGTGGATCCATCCGCGCCAGACAACCGGCGGCTGGCGGACCATCGTGGAGTACGACCGATCCGGTGTTGTGATGTCCAACTGGTTCGGTATGTGGCTCAGCAGCACCGGCAAGGTCCACTTCCGTGTCGGTCTCGATACGCTGAACTCCGCGACAAGCGTCGTCCCCAATGAGTGGACGCTTGCCACGGGCACGTACGATTCCACGACGCGCGGCATGACGGTATATGTGGATGCCAACCCCGATGGAACGGCCACGCAGGCCAATGGATTCGGTTTGGGCCGCCAAGCCAAGCTGACCATCGGCGTTCGTGGCCTTGAAGACGGCGAGTTCTTCGATGGGATGCTCGATGATATCCGCATCTACAACCAGGCACTGACTGCCGACCAGGTTGGCTCGCTGCTGACGGTCGGCCGTAATGACGACGCCGTCGCCGGCTACCCCGGCCCGGTTCCCGAGATCCTGCAGTGGGAAGAGCTCTACGACCAGACAGGCACGAGCCAGGACATGTCGTTCACGCTCTTCACAGAACCCACGTGCATGCCCACCAATCATCCCGATTGGGCCGACTGGCTGGCCTTGGGCAAGCCTGACTGCTGGTGCCTGACCACCCAGTGCCACGGCGACGCCGACGGTCTCAAAGAGGGCAGTACCAAGCTCGGCTACTGGAGAGTCCACAACCGTGATCTCAACGTGCTTTTGGCTGCGTGGAATGTCAGAGAACCTGCAACGGGCTCCACTCCCTCTGGACCAGGGATCACGACCGTTGTGTACACGGACGGTCTCGGCTCGGTAGCTGGTGTCTGTGCGGACTTTGCCCGCGACGTGGAAGGTAGCGCCAAGCTCGGCTACTGGCGGGTTCACAACAACGACTTGAATATTCTGATTGCTGGTTGGACTATCAAGGAGCCATCTGTGCCACCGACTCCGTCCGGGCCGGGACTGCCTCAGGACTGTTCGCCGGGCACGATCTCCCCGCAGCCTTGATGTGCGGAAGTCTACCCGTCTATAAGGTCGGTATATAACGAACAGCAGGCCGGGGATACACTCTCCGGCCTGCTGGTTTGTTGTTGGGATATGAATGGCGCCGCATCGCTTCGGGGTCTTCGGCGGCAGGTCGCTATACGCTACCGCCCCAGTACCTTGGCCACGTCCTTGGCGAAATACGTCAGAAT
>DSDB01000679.1 GCA_011057845.1 Phycisphaerales bacterium
GTGTCGATCAGATGCTGGCTCCACAGATCCGCCGCCAGACCCGAAAACGCCAACCCCAGGTCCGCCAGCTCGGCCTTGCACTTATCCCGGTCGGCCTTCGTCGGCAGATTGTCCGGATTCGGATGCGGCGGAAACCCACCCAGCTCGATCCCATCGAATCCCAACTCCTTGACCCGGCGGGTCACCTCCTCCCACTGCACCGGATTATCCGCATAAGGGCCGATGGTATAGGCCCACGAACCAATCGAAATGCGTTTCATAGTCGATCCTTTCAACGACACATCTATTTCAACTTGTTCTCAAACCACACCGGCCCGCCCCATTTGCCCGTCACAACCAGGTCCATATCCCCATCACCATCGATATCCGCCACGGGGATATTCAGCCCCACCCCGATCCCCTGGTCGTACGAAATAACGTGTTTGACCCACCGCACCCGCCCGCCTCGCCGTTGTAACTCGTACCAGTACACCCCCAGAGGCTCGTCGGCCCCCGGATCGCCCCCGTTATGTGCATAGAACCGCTTGCCCGTCACGAAATCCATATCCCCGTCCAGGTCAATATCGACCAGCGTGATGCTGTGCGCCTGCGACCAGGATGAGTCGATTTCATGGCGGACCCATGAGATTGCATCGCCGTCGCGCTTCTGCTGATACCACCATATCCCATACTTATGCGCCGAACTGGTGATCAGATCATTGAGGCCATCCCCATCGACATCATAGACCACGATCTGGGGCGTATGGTCGCTCTTGCCCTCCTCGGCCGCGCCCAGCGCCAGCGGATGCTCCTTCCAGAGGCCCCGACGAATATCCCGCGGCGCCTCAAACCACGCATCCGGCCGCACGATGTCCGGCCGCCCATCCCCGTTGATATCCCCCACGCCCCCGCCGAAGTTCATCTTCTTCTCGGACACCATGTGCCGCACCAGGTCCGCCTTGCCCCCGCGCACGCCCGGCTCATACCACTTTGTGTCCTGAGTATGCGCCAGGATCTCCCGCGCCCTGCCGTCCCCGTCAATATCGACCAGGTCCCCCGTCTCGAAGTTGCCGTTGACCTCGCTGACCGTCAGAGGCCACGGCCCGCCCACCTTGCCCGTGTTGCGGTACCAGTCGATCCGCTTGCTGAACCACCCGCAGGTAACCACGTCATGCAGCCCATCGCCGTCCACGTCAACGGCGGCGTTGAGAAAATCGTCGTAGTATCCCTTGCCCGTGTCGTCCACCACATGCTTATTACCGTCCGGGTCGACCAGTTCCTCAATCGACCGGAAACGATGCGCCTCCCATGTCGGGTTCTCATACCAGAATGACCCCGCCAGGATGTCCAACTTGCCGTCCCCATTGAAATCCCCCACGCAACAGGCCTCGCTCCGCAGCGTCCCGACCCGGTGCATCTCAAACGCCACCTCCGTCCGCCCCGCGCGATCGCCTGCCCCCAGCCCCCCATGGCACACCGCCGCAAGAACCGCCACCCCAACCACCAACACACCCAAGATCTTCGCCTTACACATGTTGCCTGTTCCTTTCCGGCAATGGCCGCTTGTCATGCCTGTACCACACATTTGTCATGCTGAGCGAAGCGAAGCATCCCGCTTTCATATCGGTCAGAGCCTTCGGCTTTCGAGCTTTCAATCTCTGTGTTCTCTGTGTCCTCTGTGGCTAAAAAACAAAACAATCTGTGTAATCCGTGAAATCTGTGGCCAAAGAGTATCTGGCAATCAAGTCCTATGACTGACCTCGTTCAATCACAACCTCCAACACATCCCCTTGCCCAAGCACGACCGGCTCGGCCAGCTTGATCTGGACGCGGCCATTCTCGACCCGCGACGAGGCATCGACCTTCCGATCCCCGACCTGCACGGCAGTCTCCGCGGCCTTCCATTCCCGCGGAACCGCAAACGCCAGACTCGCCAGCCGCAGCCTGCCCCACCGCACCTCCAGGGATTCCCGCTGCTGCTCCTGCGTCCGCGTCTGTGCAAAGGTCCCCCAACCTTCCGCCCCCGTAAACGCCGCCTTGAAATTCCGCGGCGTTACCTTCGGCGCAAAGCCCAGGTGCCCCCGCGGCCCGTGATACTCATAACCCGCCAGCGCCTGGTACACCCCCCAGCTCGCCAGCGCCCTGGCGTAATGGTCGCCGCACTCAATCTCATTGTAGGGATTGAGCCTGGCCGGCGAATACCGCTGCTGCACCCCGTCGCAAATCACCATCGCCTCATCGACCATCCCCTCCCAGATCATCCCCCCGGCCACCTGATACTCGATCCCCGTCCAGACCTCATCGCGGTACCGGACGCCCTCGGCCATGTGTTCGCTCTTGGGCCAGGTGCAGGTCAGCAGCCCCGGCTCGCCCGGCCGTGCGAACCACCGCTCCGGCGCGTAGGTCGCGTTGTGCGGCCCCACGTCCGGCGCCCAGTTGTACTTCCACACCGACCCCAGCGCCGTCTTAACCGCCTCGGCCGGATAGACATACCCCAGTCCCACCAGATGCGCCCAGCCCTGCCCGAACACCTGGTCCGACAGGCACCCATCCCCATACTGGTACTTGGGATACTTCGTCAGGTCCACCTCCTGAATGAAATACTCCCCGTTCCACAGCCGCTCCATCGTCAGCTTCCTGCCGCTCTCGAAGATCTTGCGGCACCGCTGCGCGAAGCCCTCATCCCCCATCTCTTTGGCCATCTCTTCGCCAGCCCGAAGCGCCGCCAGATACAGCGCCCCCACGAACGTATTCGGTCCCTCGAAATTGATGTCGAACGTGTTATGCTGGCTGTCCTCGATCAGCCCGTTGTCGTTGCCGTCGCGCCCGATGGAGAACTCCAGCGTCTTCCTGATCCGCGGCCAGTTCCGCTTGAGAAACTCCGAATCCGCGCTCATCAGGTGCTCACGATAGGCCTTGAGCACCGTGCCGCACTGCCCATCGGCCGCATAGGCCCGATTGCCGCGAAAACCGACCAGCCCGCTGTTCTCATCGAACCCCTCACCGAAGTCCTGCATCTCCCGCACGGTCCGTTCCAACTCCGGGAACAATCGCGCCATCGCATGTTCGTAATTCCACACATGCGTGCACGTCCCCTCGCAGCAACCGACGCCCTCCCACGCCCAGAACCGTCCGTTGCCCCACCACTGGCACGTCCCCGTCGCCAGGTTGCACACCGTCGAGTGCAGCCGAAACAGCAGCCACCGCGGCAGCGTGCTGTCCTCATAGAAAGTCGTACACCACTTCCGCGTGTCGCCCGCCAGCCGCTCGTGGTTGTCCAGCACGTAATGCGCCACCGCCGGCGCACTGTCGAACCGGTTCGCATACTCCCGCCCGTGCTCGTGATTCGGGAAGAACCACGACAGCACAAACGTGAATGTCTTCTTTTCTCCCGGCGCCAGCTTCACCATCGGCGCTCCGATGGCCGCACTGCGCCGCTCCACGGATGGATACGCCGTCTCCGCCTCTGCCGCGACCCGCTCGGCCCACGCCCCCCCCGCCGCCAGCACCTGGCCGACCTGCCGCGAGTCCATCGCCTCGCCCGCCAGCGCCAGTGTCATCGACCCATAATCCTCCTGCTTGTCCACCGGCCCGACCGCCGCCTTCGCCGGCCGATCCGCCAGCTCGATCTGATCGACATTGATATGCCCCCAGCCCCCCGACGCCCGGTCCACGATCTGGATCAACGCCTTCTTGCCCTGGAATTCCTGCACGTTCCAGAACGCCCACTCCAGCTTCTCGTTGGCCTTGCCCGTGACCGTCCGCACCACCTTGCCGCCCACAATCAGGTTCATGCACGTCTGATTGACATGGTTGCCCCCGCCGACCAGAAAGTTGATGAACTTGCGATCGACCTCGAATTCGGGCGAGACAAGCATCCCGTGCGGCCCATCCCCGCCCAGGAACGTATTGACCAACCCCTGGCCCGCAAACCCGCTGACCGGGTTCTGCTGCTCCAGCGTCCCCTTCGCCGGGGCCCTGCCGAACGCCTCGCCCTCGACCTTCCAGTCCCCGTAGTCCGGCCCCTCGAAATCCGCCAGCACGATCACCTCCCGCGGCTGCGGCGCATCCGGGTCCGGCGGTGCGTCGGCAATCGTATGGA
>DSDB01000165.1 GCA_011057845.1 Phycisphaerales bacterium
CCAAGGCCCTAGAAATCTCAGTCCGCCCCCGCAAATCGCAGAAAGCGGCGGACCAGGGGCGTTTTCCTACGCCAGAAGGTCGGGCGCCGCCAGTGCCGCGCCTCCAAGGCCAACCGCGGGGCCGCTCGATGCACCGGGGCCGTCGGCATACGGTCAAGGCCAATAATCGTGGCCCAGATCGGTGAAAAACGAAGAAAAGCTGGGGTCTGAGCCTTGACAGAAGCTCGGCGAATCGCTATATTATGGGTGGCAACTGCAGGCACCGCATGACCGTTATCGCGCTTGGGCTGTGGATAGACAACGGACCCTGTAAGAAAACTGCATCTCTTGACGGCAATTCACGGCCGACGGGCGTAACCCTGCAGGGCGAAACGACCCGATATAACGGAACAATAGGCCAGGCCGAGGCATCATAACGTGTGGATCGGACCGCTGGTGGCCCGATTCTGCGTATGCGCTCCAGCGGGCTTGAACGGACCCCTGTGCCGATGGGGGCGTGTATCCTTGGCAACGATATTGGAGTCCAGGTATATGGCCGGCGGAAACAAGGGCTTCACACTCATTGAGTTGCTCGTGGTCATCGCCATTATTGCCGTTCTGATGGCGATTCTGATGCCCGCGCTGAACATCGCCCGCGAGCAGGCGCGGGGCATCACCTGCATGGCCGACCAGAGGAACCTGGCGATGGCCTACCGGATGTACGCCGACAGCAACGGGGGCGTTATATGTGGCGGTTTCGCCAGCACGGGCCTGGTCAACGGTATACCGCCGTGGGTGGCGCCGCCACTTTCGAAACCGGAGCTGGGCTCGACGCCTGTGACCGGGGCGGCCATCACGCTGCAGCACCGGTTCAATGGCATCATGGCCGGGGCGATCTACCCCTACAACAAAGACGTCAAGGCCTATCATTGTCCCGGCGACAACCGCCTGCAACGAGGCACCTCGCTCGGTAGCGGGCCGGAATACCGTATTTATCGCAGCTACTCGTTGTCAGACTACATGCAGGGAACGCGAAGCAATGACGTGAAGAACCTCGACAGTTTCAAGAGCCCGTCGCTCAAGATGCTTTTTGTCGAAGAAATCTATGATGGGGCTGCCGGGCCCTACAACCATGACGGCTGGTCATATTCGCCCTGGAGCCAGACGATGTGGGACCCGCTGGGTCTGTTCCACAACGACGCCTGTACGTTCAGCTTCATGGACGGCCACGCCGAGCGAAAGAAGTGGGATGACAATCGAACCATCATCTACTTCAGGAACCGATTCGACCCGCAGGCCATTCCCAAGGGCCAAGTGCACAATCCGCCGAATCCGGACCTGACCTGGCTCGACGAGCACTATCCCGGTAAGACTCGCCAGGCGCAGTAGATAGTGGCCTCAACCGCCGACAACAGAAAACAGGATAATAATGAAGAAGCGACACGGTTTTACACTCATCGAATTGCTGGTGGTTATCGCCATCATCGCGGTCCTCATGGGGATTCTGATGCCGGCGTTGCAGCGTGTCCGGGACCAGGCCAGGGCCGTGGCGTGCATGAGCACGCTGCGGCAGTGGGGCCTGATCTGGAAGATGTACTGCGACGATAACAACGGCTTCTGGCTCAGCGGCGCCGGAACGGGCAACGGCCTGTGGTGGCTCCAGACGATAGGCCGCCAGGCCAAGGATGAGAAGATGTGGACCTGCCCGACGGCGACGGTCTATCGAGGCACCAATCCGACGGGCCGGGGCCTGAACACCTACGAGGCCTGGCAGGTGACCGACAGCGGCAAGGTGTATCTGGGCAGCCTGGGCCCCAACGGCTGGATGAACAACATCCCGCCGGGCGCGACATCGCAGTGGGGCCGGCCCGCCACCATCCAAGTGCACGGGGTCAATCACCAGGCGAACTGGCGGACGCCGTATGTCAAGGAGGCCGCTACGATACCGCTGTTTCTCGACGCGATGTGGGTCGATGCGTGGCCGCGACAGACCGACCAGCCGCCGGATACCGAGTTCTGGCGGGAGGATCAGGTCAATCAGAACGAGATGCGGCGTTTCTGCATCAATCGGCACGACGGTTTTACGAACGTGCTGATGGCCGACTGGTCGGTGCAGAAGGTCGGTCTCAAAGGATTGTGGCTGCTCCGATGGCATCGGGGCTACGCCATCAATGATCCTCTGCCGGTCTGGCCGGAGTGGATGGCTCGGTTCAAGGACCCGTGATAGACGGGCCTTGCGGCCGTGGGCTTTTTATGCTATAATAATGGTTTACCCGCTTGGGCGGGCAGATTCGACAAAAACCCGTGTACAGCAACCTATAAGACGTTCGAAGGGACATGGTAATGAAAAGAAAGGCCTTTACCTTGATTGAACTGCTCGTGGTCATCGCCATCATCGCGGTCCTGATGGCGATCCTGATGCCCGCCCTGCAGCGGGCCAGGGAGCAGGGCCAGCGAGCCGTGTGTATGGGGACCCAGAAACAGTTGACGCTCGTCTGGTTGATGTACGCCGACGACAACGACGACAGGCTCGTCAATGGAGAGACAGGAGTCGGCGGGCTCACGGGGCGGTCACCCCAGCATGTCAACGAACGAAACTGGGCCGGCAGGTGCTGGGCCGAGCCGTACAACCAGCCCAGCCCACCGGCCGTGCAGTGGCCGCGGCAAGATCAGATAAACGCCATCAAGTCGGGGGCCTTGTGGAACTACGCGAAAGACCTGGGCATGTATGCCTGTCCGACGGGTATCCGCGGCGAACTGCTCACGTACAACCCCATGGACGGCGTCAACGGCATGCCGCGGGATGGGACATACACCACTCCCGGCGGCAGTCCCGTCTCGGTGCCGTCGGTCGGACCGAACGGCAAACAGCTCTGGGTCAAGAAGAAGGCCAATATCTTTAGCCCAGCATATCGAATCGTCTTCATTGACGAAGGCGCGGCCACACCCGACAGTTTTGCGGTCCACTGGACCACCGGCACCTGGCAGCACTGGGACGACCCGCCGGTTCGGCACGGCGACGGCACGGTCGTGTCGTTCGCGGACGGCCATGTGGAGTACAAGAAGTGGCAGGGCGCCACCACGATCAAATTCGGCCGCAAGTACGCCGGATACAAAGGTCCCAATCACACACCGGGCGATGAATTCGGCCCCTGGAGCGCCGAGGCCTGGAGCGACCTTCTGTACATCCATCAGGGCTGCTGGGGCCAGATCAACCCGAACTTTCCAATCCAGAACACACAATAGTGATTCACACTTGAGGACATCAAAAAAGGCGGATTTCAGGTCCGCCTTTTTTCTTGCTGCCTGCTCGGCGTGGGGTTCCGCCCTCCCACGTGTGAGCCACAGGTGTTTCGTATGGGATATCAGTGTCGAGGTCCGGCGTTGAGCATGGCGGCCAGCAGGATATGCCGCAAGCGGTCGACGCTGGCTCGATCGAGGTAGTCCTGGGTGAAATCGAGGCGGAATCGCCCCCGGAAGTTGCGTATCCGCCGGGTCAGTTCGTCACGGCTCAAGGCCGCCAGAGACGTCGCCGTCTGATCGAGATACTGTGTCGTCGCCATTGCCGTGCCTCGTATTTCGTATTGGGTATTTCGTCCACAACGGACCATCCCTTCGCTTCCGCGAAGGGCTGCCACCCACATACGCCGTGGCGGTCCTTGCCGAAGGCAAGGGCCGGAATGGGCCCGTCAGGGCGGCATATAGGGAGCGTCGGCCGTTTTCGGGGGCGGCTTTCGATGGAATCGGCGGCAAAGGTCACGAATGTCGCCGGCGGGCGATGCGGTCGGGCAAAAATCTTTTGTCATGACATGACAGGTCTGATAACGTGCGCTTATGGACACCGGCCTTCTGGAATATGACCTGCCGGGCGAGTTGATCGCTCAGCACCCGGCCGAGCGGCGCAGCGACTCGCGGATGCTCGTACTGAACCGCGCCGGCGGCGACTTGGCGGATCGGCGCTTTGCCGATCTGGGCGAGTATCCGCGGGCGGGCGACTGCCTGGTGCTCAATGATACGAAGGTGATCCCGGCGAGATTCTACGCGGCCCGGCGGTCGGGCGCGGTTCTGGAGGGGTTGTTCCTGGGCGAAG
>DSDB01000486.1 GCA_011057845.1 Phycisphaerales bacterium
GCGGCTGCGAAAGAGGCTCAGGCTACGGAATAACCTGATGGTGCTCGTGCGGTGGGATATCGCGGAGCACCTTTTGAAACGTATGAAGCCCCGGGTCTACGGCCCGGGGTTTTTTGTTCAGGGGTTGTGATGGGGCGTCCCCGATGCGGATTGACGTGTTGACACTATTTCCGGCGATGTTTGAGTCGCCTCTGGCCTTCTCGATCGTCAAGCGGGCCCAGGAGACGGGATTGGTGGAGATTCGCCTGACGGACATCCGCGATTTCACCACGGATGCGTATCGCAAGGTGGACGACAAACCCTACGGGGGCGGTCCCGGCATGGTGATGATGTGCGGTCCCGTGTTTGCCGCGTACGACCATGTGAAGACGCTCAGCGGCGATGCGCCGCGGACGATCCTGTTGACACCCCAGGGCCGCCCGTTTACGCAGGCCATAGCGCAGGAATTGAGTCGGGAGAAACGACTGCTGTTGATTGCCGGGCGGTATGAGGGTTTTGACGAGCGGATTCGTGAGGGGTTGGGGGCCGAGCAGATTTCCATCGGCGACTACGTACTCAACGGCGGGGAGCTCCCGGCGATGGTGTTGATCGAGGCGGTCGTCCGGCTGCTGCCGGGGGCCCTGGGCGATGATGAGTCGGCCCGGGACGATTCCTTCGTTAACGGCCTGCTGGAGTATCCGCAGTACACCCGTCCGGAGGTCTTCCGCGGGATGAAGACGCCGGATATACTGCTGTCCGGCGACCACGGCAAGATCGCTCAGTGGCGCCGCGCCCAGTCGCTCGAACGCACAAGACAGTGGCGCCCCGATCTGCTCAAGGACCAAGAGGGTAAGAACACCGACGGTTAGCTGGAAAGGCGCGAAAATGAAGAAGATCAGCAGGCGGACACTGATTTCGACGGCGGCCGGTTCGGTTGTGGCGGGGTTGATGCCGCCGATGGGGTTCTCGGCAGAGGGCGGCCAACGCGGGCGGGAGCGGCCGAATATCATTGTACTGGTCACGGACGACCACCGGGCCAATGCGATGGGTTGCGCGGGCAATGCCATCGTGCGGACGCCAAACATGGACGCCCTGGCGGCGGCAGGGGTGCGGTTCACGAATGCCTTTGTGACGACGAGCATCTGCGCATCCAGCCGAGCCTCCATATTCTCCGGGCAGTGGACCGGTCGGCACGGAATCACCGGTTTCAACACGCATTTCACGCCGGAGGCCTTTGCCGATACGTATCCCATGCAACTCAAGGCGGCCGGTTACCGGCTGGGCTTCATTGGCAAATACGGCGTTGGAGCGGCGAAAGACCTGCCGGCCGACAGGTTCGATTACTGGAAGGGCTTCCCGGGCCAGGGCAAGTACGAACACACCGACGCCGATGGCCACTACAAGCATCTGACCTCGCTGATGGGCGATCAGGCCCTGGAGTTCCTGGGCGGCTGCGCAAGCGACCGCCCGTTCTGTCTGTCGATCAGCTTCAAGGCGCCGCATGTACAGGATGGAGACCCGCGCCAATTCGTTTATGACAGGGCATTGGCGGACCTGTACAAGGACGTGTCCATCCCGGCGCCGCCGCCGGCGGATCCGAAGTACTTCGAGGCGTTGCCGGCGTTCCTGCGGGATTCCGAGTCGCGGCGGCGATGGGAATTGCGTTTCCCGGATGACGCCAAGCGGCAGGAGTCGGTGAGGAGCTACTACCGGCTGATCACGGGCGTGGACATTGCCATCGGACGGATCCGCGGAGAACTTGATCGCCTGGGCTTCGCGGATAAT
The DNA here is from genome assembly GCA_011057845.1 of Phycisphaerales bacterium. Taxonomy (GTDB): domain Bacteria; phylum Planctomycetota; class Phycisphaerae; order Sedimentisphaerales; family Anaerobacaceae; genus UBA2266. Next base: position 1,765 of record DSDB01000486.1, read on the forward strand.
ACCGTGATCCTGTTCATTGGCGACAACGGCTTCTATCTTGGAGAGTACGGCTTGGCGGGCAAGTGGTTTCCGCACGAATTGTCGATACGTGTGCCGTTGATTGTCTATGATCCGAGGGCGCCGAAGAGCCGCCGTGGGGCCACGCCGGGTCAGTTCGCGTTGAATGTCGATATGGCTCCGACGATCCTGGAGTTGGCGGGTCTGCGGCCGCCGGCGTCCATGCAGGGACGCAGCCTCGTGCCCATTCTGCAAGGGAGAAATGTGGCCTGGCGGGATGCGTTCTTCTATGAGCATCCGTTTGAGCACCCGACGATCGCCAGGAGCGTAGCCCTGCGGACGCAGCGCTGGAAGTACGCCCGGTTCACGCAGTACGACTATGAATGGCTGTTCGACCTGCGCAACGACCCCGATGAGGTTAATAACCTGGCCGACGATCCACAGCACGCCGAGACGCTCAGGCGGCTGCGCAGGCGGTGCGAGCGGATGGGCCGCGGTGTCAGTGAACGGTGATTATGCGGCACATTGGCAAGCGGTACCTATGAAGAGTGGTCTCAGCAGACTGGCCAAGTGAGTTGGTATCCCGGCATACCTGAACCCTGTCGATACACGCAGCCGCGGGGATGCTCCTGGCTCGCAAGGGTGTAATCCGGGTAGGCGGGGCAGCTGGCGATGGGCTTGGTGTTGGTCCTGCCAGCCTCGCAAGGGGGTCTTGTGTAAGGGCCGCCAAGGTACTATCATGCAGTAATACCGCCGGCCTTTGGAGCTTCCGGCCCGTGCAGTACGAACTCGTGATAGGAGTGCCGAAACATGAACGAGCAGATTTCCCGCCGCCGTTTTCTTCGAGATACCGCCGCCGCGGCGGCCGTGGTGGGAACCGTCGGGGTGGTGGCCGGTGCGGGCGGCGCCGCCGTGTCTGACGGGTCGAAAATCCTCAATTACAGCCCGGACATGGAGTACCGGCGATGCGGCAGAACGGGGATGATGGTCTCGGCCGTATCGCTGGGCGGGCACTGGAAGCGACTGGTCAAGGTCGTCGGCGGCAGCGAGCCGGAAGGATGGATGACGATGGCCATCGACGATCCGGCCTTTCAGAAGAACCGCCATGACGTCGTTACCCGCTGTATCGAACGGGGCATCAACTTTGTCGATGCCTGCTGCCGCGAGGAGATTCTCGCATACGCCAGGGCGCTCAAGGGGCGGCGGGACCGGATGTACTTCGGCTATTCCTGGCATATCTGGGAGAGCCGGTTCCCCGAATGGCGTTCGACCGAGAAGCTCAAGGAAGGGCTGGACGCCGGGATGAAGGAAGCGGGGCTGGAGTATGTGGACGTATGGCGGATCAGCCTGCTGGTGGATTCGCACCAGCATACCGAGGCGGAGGTCGAGCAGGCCGTGCGGGCCCTGGAATGGGCCAAGAAGACCGGCCGGGCGAGGTTCATCGGGTTCTCATCGCATGACCGGCCGCACCTCAAGCAGATCATCGAGACATACCCCGAACAGATCGAAGTGGTTCTGACGCCTTATACGGCCAAGAGCAAACTGGTGGAGGATGAGTCGGGGCTCTGGGCCACGCTGAAGAAGTATGATGTGGGCTGGTTCGGGATCAAGCCGTTCGCGAGCAATTCCGTGTTCAAAGGCGACAGTTCGCCGGCCAGTCCGCATTTTGAAGAGGATAATCGCATCGCCCGCCTGGCGATCCGATACATCCTGTGCAACGGAGCGATTACCGCGCCGATTCCGGGAATGATTACGCCGCAGCAGGTGGACAATATCGCGCTGGCGGTCAAGGAGAGGCGGGTGCTGGATGTCGCGGAGAAGGCTCAGTTGGATGAGGCGATGGATCGGGCTTGGGCGAATCTGCCGGCGAACTATCAGTGGCTCAAGAAGTGGGAGTACGTCTGACGTGATCTGCAGAAATCCGCGTGTGCAACAAGTTGCACACTCTACGTTCGGTCTGCGTGCGGCCTTGACGCTTGTTGTCTGTTCGGGTGCTGCTGTGTTGACTCTGAGTTGCACGCCTCGTGATGATGCGGCCGTGGTAACGGCTCAGGCGCCGGGCGGGCCGACGAGCACCGCGGATTCGAGCGACCCCCCGGCGCTGGTGGTCGATATGTCCGCGCCGTTGCTGTTGGAGGAGCCGGTGGCTACGAGAGCAGGGACGTCCGGGGCGAAGAACCAGGCGTGTCTGGTCTGCCACGGCAATTACGCCTCGGAGCAACTGGCGCTGATACATGCCAAGGTGGATGTCACCTGTTCGACATGCCACGGCGAGTCGGTGGCGCACAAGAACGACGAGAACAACAC
>DSDB01000696.1 GCA_011057845.1 Phycisphaerales bacterium
GATCCACGCGCCCGGTCCCTGCGGCAATGTGATTCGGCCCTGGGCGTCAAGCGTCGAGTCCGAGACAGCCTGGCCGGTCAATGGATGGAAGACCTGGAACTGCACGGGTTGTCGCGCCTCAAGCGACAGCCCGCCGGACCGTATCCCCATCGGAAAACACACAAACTCCCGCCCCTTGACGCTGCCGATGTTGCGAAGGCAGCCGTCGGTTGCGCCGGCCACATCGGGCCAGTATCGGTCGCCCCGGCCGCCGCAGAAGACCGTAAACGGGGCACTCGGTTCGATGCCGTCATTGCGGACCCAGCCCGCCAGGTCACCCGGCAGCAGTTGCCGCAAATGCCGGTAGGCATCAACACCGACGGTGTCATGGAAGTCCATCTCATCGCCGGACGGCGGGCAGCAGACGGTATTCGCATACACGCCCGTGCGCGAGTGATATACGTAGCCCGGAAGATTCGCAATGTATCCAAATACAGCCGCGGCGCAGAGCTTGATCGGATCGCTCTCGGAGTTGACCGACGAGCCCGGCCCGATGGGTTCATTGCTGACCAGCGGCGGCACGCCGGAGCGGCCCAGAGACCGCCACGAATCCCGCACCGGCAGCCAGCCGCCCTCGACGGTTCGTATGTCACGGCTGAAATGCACCGTGGCCAGGTCCGCGGCGCTGCCGCTGTAGACCGTCGCGATGCCCGCATCGCTTGGGTCGTCATTGGAGGTAATGGCCACCGGCACACTCGTGCGATCCGCCAGATATTGCGTGAACTCGCGCAGGTCCGCCACGCCCTGGGAACCGGGAAATCCGTTCTGCCACGCCTCATTGGCCACTTCCAGGTGGAGAATCAGATGCTCCCGGCCGGCGATATTCGCCAGAATACCATCGAGGTGCGCCACTCGGGCCGCCTTGTCCGGCATGACATACTGGGCGTCCGCGAAAATGGTCATCTCCGTGCGCATGCCATGCAGGGCAACCCGGTCGAGCAGGTCGCGAAATTGCTGCCAGTAATCAGGCCAGCCCGCAACGGAATGCCCGGCCCTGTTCCTGAAACTCAGGGGCGCGATCTCCAGGCCGTCCCAGTTGACCATCGACAGGACACGGACGTAGTTGAACCCGTTGGCGGCCAGAACCGCAAGGTTGCGATCGAGCCGGTCACGGTCGTACTTCGCGTGGCGCAACGCTTGGAAATACGATGCGCCCACACCCAGGAACGGTCCGTGGTTGTCGCAAAAGACGTTTCCCTCCACGCGGACGACATTCGGGCTGCCCGGGACAAAACCGCTGTCCACGCGGAACGTCCGCCCGGCGGCGCTCCAGGGCCCCCAGTTGGCGGCATCGCCGAGCCGGACAAAGACGTGGTAGACGCCGGGATTCGGCAGCGCGCCGGTCCATGCGAAGTCGCGGTCGCAGACGACCTCGCCGGATCGCCAGACGACGTCGGAATTCGGATCATCCCCGGTCGTTACACGCACCTCATAACGGGCGTGGCGGTCGCCGCTCCAGGACACGAGAACCGTTGAGCAGTTGAGCGTCGCACCGCCTGCCGGCTGTACAACCACCGGGGCGGTCGGCATGCCGGTGGAGAGGTCCCAGACCTTGATGTTGCTGAAGACCGCTCCGAGGGGCGCCCCCGAATCGGGCGACCGGCGCGGACTGGCCGCGATGCGCACACTGTGTACGGCCGGATTCCAGAGGCCCGGCGTGGAGGTCGTCAGCAGGAGCACGCCGTTGCGGTAGACCTTCAGCACCGTGTTGCCCTGTCCGTCGGGGCCCCATTCCTGGCGGAAATGATAGGTCGCATCGGGCTCCCACGACAGGCGGGCGGTGTCGGGTTCGACATAGTTCGGCTTGATCTGCAGGAGTATCTCCATGGCGTCCGCTTTGCCTGCGTCGGCACGGCCTATCTTTCGCAGAAACTGCTTGAACCGATTGTCGCGGTAGCCGCCGAGGTAGGTGGTGTCGGCGTCGCCGAACGCGGCGTCGTACATGTGGAACAACTCGGTCTTGTCCTCCATGCCGGGGCGGGCCTCCTGGGGGACAAGTCCGCGGACGTCGAACTCCGCCGCACCATGCGTGATCGCGGGCACATGCCAATAGATGGCGTCATCCTTGCCAATGACCCGCCATCCATCCGCGATGAACTCGCCGCCGCAACGCCTGCCAAGCGAGGTTTGTTGCAGAGGGTCATCGAGGACCAATCCGGCCGGACTCCGCGACGCCGAAGACAAGAAGACCCCGACCATCAATAGCATTGAGACAGTACGGCAATTACAGTGCGTGGACATCCATCAGACTCCTGAATCATTTGATGTTTGCTGTTTGATATTCTGCGGCCTCATCTCTTTATCCGCAGCCTTTTGTATTTCATCCTTCGATGCGCCAGGCGTTCGGGTTCCTCCGCCAGGACCTGCTCCTCGTAGGCGGCGAAGTTCCCCCGGAACCATCGCGTCTTGCCGCCGCCCTCGAAGACCAACAGGTGCGTGCATATACGGTCCAGGAAGAACCGGTCGTGGCTGATGACCATGGCGCAGCCCTGAAAGTCGATAATCGCCTCCTCCAGCACCCGCATCGTATCGACGTCGAGGTCGTTCGTCGGCTCATCCAGCAGCAGCAGGTTGCCCCCGCGCCGCAGCATCTTGGCCAGATGGATGCGGTTGCGCTCGCCGCCGGAACACTCGCTGACCCGCTTTTGCTGTTGCGATCCGCGGATATTGAACTTGGCGATATACGCCCGCGCCGGCTGCTCCCTGCCGCCGACGTCGATCATGTCCTTGCCGTCGGAAATCTCCTCGAAGATGGTCTTGGCGTCATCGAGGGCGTCCCGATGCTGGTCCACGTATCCAATCTCCACCGTCGGCCCGATCTCGATGCGCCCCGCATCCGGCCGCTCCTGGCCGGTTATCATCCGGAAGAGCGTTGTCTTGCCGATGCCGTTGGGACCGATGACTCCGACCACGGCGTTGGCCGGCACATCGAACGAACAGTCGTCGATCAGCAGATTGTCGCCATAGCCCTTCGAGACATGATGAAACGCCAACACCTTCTCTCCCAGCCGCGGCCCCGACGGTATCTGTATGAAGACGCTGCCGCGCTGCTCGTCCGGCGTCTGTGCCGCCAGCTTCTCATAGGCGCTGATCCGAGCCTGGTTCTTCTGGTTGCGGGCCCTGGCCGAGGTGTTGATCCAGTTCAATTCGCGGGCCAGCATCTTCTGCCGCTGGCTTTCCCGCTTCTCGGTAATCCGCAGAATCTCGGCCTTCTGTCTGAGCCACGAGGAGTAGTTGCCCTCGAACGGCAGGCCGCGGCCGTTCTCCAGTTCGAGTATCCACCGCGTGATGTTGTCGAGGAAATACCGGTCGTGCGTGACGATGACGACCGTGCCGTGATACTCCCGCAGGGCCGATTCCAGCCACTGCACCGTCTCGGCGTCCAGGTGGTTCGTCGGCTCATCCAGCAGCAGCAGGTCTGGCTTCTCCAGCAGCGCCATGCACAGCGCCACGCGGCGGCGTTCCCCCCCGGACAGGCGGCTGACCGGGGCATCGTCGTCCGGCAGGACCATCGCATCGGAGACGATGTCGATCAGCCGATCCGTCTCCCAGCCGTCGCAGGCGTCAATCTTGTCCTGAAGCGTTCCCATCTCGGCCAGCAGCTTCTCCATCTCATCATCGCCGCGTGGCTCGCCCAGCATCTCCGATATCTTGTTGAACCGCTCGACCAGGGCCAGCGTCGGCCGCACGGCCGTCAGGAGGTTCTCCCGGACGGTCTTATCCATCTCCAGGTGCGGCTCCTGGGCTACGTATCGAACCCGCATCCTGGGCGAGAGTCGTGCGTCGCCGTGAAAATCCTTGTCCAGCCCCGCCATGATCCTCAGCAGCGTGCTCTTGCCGGAGCCGTTCTCGCCGACGACCCCGATCTTCGCCCCGTAGAAAAACGACAGCGATATGTTCCGCAGGACCTCCTTATCCCCGTAACGCTTGCACACATCGTTCATTTCAAACACAAACCGTGGAGGCATGTAGTACCCCTTGAGTAATCTCAGCACATCCGGACACACGACCCGTTGCCGGCGACC
>DSDB01000104.1 GCA_011057845.1 Phycisphaerales bacterium
GGCCGCGCAGGACGGCTTCGAGCGGGCGATGAAGTCGAAGGGCCGCGAGATTCTTGAGAGCCTCGGCGGCGATGAGCGGCTGTTCGTGTTGGTGTCGCGGCCGTACAATGGCTGCGACGACGGGGTGAACCTGCAATTGCCCAGGAAGCTGGCGGAGCTGGGCGTCGAGATGATTCCCATGGACATGCTGGACCTGTCCGAGGCCGAACTCAGCGACGAGTACTTGCATCGCAGCGTCTACTGGAAATACGGGCAGAAGATCCTGCGGGCGGCCGAGGTCATCAAGGCCGATCCGCGGCTGTTCGCGGTGTATATGTCCAACTTCAGTTGCGGACCGGATTCATTCATCCTGACGTTCTTCAAGGACATCATGGGCCGCAAGCCCTGCCTGCAGCTCGAACTCGACGAGCACTCGGCGGACGCCGGCGTTATTACGCGCCTCGAGGCGTTCCTGGAGGGCCTCAAGAATTACCGTCGCGGCAGCGCCGAGGCCGAGTCGCGCGGCCGCAAGATTATCACGCCCCCGCAGGTGGTCGAGAAACAGCGGACGCTGTACATCCCATACATGGGCGACTGCGCCTATGGGATGGCGGCATGCTTCCGCAGCTACGGCCAGCCCGCGGAGGTGATGGACGTCGCGGACGAATCGGTGATGGTGCGCGGACGGCAGTTCACCACCGGCAAGGAATGCCTGCCGTGCGCCATCACGATGGGCGAGATGCTCAAAGTGCTCGACAGCAAGGACGGCGACGCTCGCGAAAAGGTGGCCTTCTTCATGCCGGCGGCCTCCGGTCCGTGCCGATTCGGGATGTACAACTGTCTCCAGCGGCTGGTGCTGCGGTACAACGGCCTGGACGAGGTGCCCGTGATTGCCCCGAACCAGGACAGCACCTTCTACAATCAGTTGACCCGCAGCGTGGGCAACTGCACGGCCGGGGCGTTCAAGAAGTCGGCATGGCTGGGCGTCATCGTGCCGGACATCCTGCATAAGGTGCTGCTGCGCGTCCGGCCGATCGCCGAGGACCGCGCCTACGCCCAGCAGGTCTACGACCGCTCCATCAAGCGATGGGTAGAGACGGTCGAGAAACGGCCGACGGTCAGCCAGGGCGTGGAGGTCATGGAGCAGATCGCTGCGGATTTCGCTACGGTGCCGCTGGATAGGACGGCCCGCAAGCCGCGGATCGGCATCGTGGGCGAGATCTACGTCCGCAGTCATCCGTTTGCGAACATGGAGCTGGTCAAACGGCTGGAGAAACTCGGGGCCATCTGCGATCTGGCGTCGCTGGCGGAGTGGATCTATTATACGAACTTCACTCGACAGAACATGGCAAGGCGGCGCGGGCAGTGGCGGTTCTATTTCGGGAACATGGTGGTGGACTTCTTCCAGCGACGGATCGAGAAGCAACTGGCGGCGCCGCTGGAGAGGCACTTCGGCAGGCTCGCGGAGTTGCCGGTTTCGCACACCATCGAGGCGGCCAGGCCCTATCTGCACCATTCCTTCGAGGGTGAGGCCATTCTGACCATTGGCAAAACCGTGGAGTACCACCACGAGGGCTTTGGCGGTGTGGTCAACGCCATGCCCTTTACGTGCATGCCCTCGACGGTTGTGGCCGCCTTGTCGCGGAAGATCAGCGCCGATTGCGGAGATATGCCGATTCTGAACCTGAGCTTCGATGGGCAGGATGATCCGACCCTTCCGACGCGACTGGAGGCGTTTGTCGAACAGGTCCGCCAAGCCAGCGACGCGCGCCGCCCGGTCCATGCCGCCGGCTGACCACATTATTGGAGAAAAGGCTTCCGGGCCGCCGATATAGAGGCGGGCAGGGGTGGGCATGTGTATGCGCCGGCCCTGCTATGTGCATTATTATCGGACAGGAAGGTAAGCGACAGCGTGAAAAAGAGACAGCGCAAGAAGAAGGTAACACATTCGTCCGAGGTCGGATCGGGCGCGAGGGTGGCGGTTCTATGTCTGGGCATGGGGGCGCTGCTGGTTCTATTCTGTAGTTGTCTGAGCTTTGATATTGCGGACTGGCCGAGCCGGTATGTGTATCCACACAATCAGCCGACGGCCAACTGGTGTGGCAAGATGGGGGCATTCGGGGCCTACTGGCTGCTGTACTACATTGGGCCGGGCGTGTTCACACTGCTGACGGCCGGGATGCTGGTGGGCGTGGTCAAGATGCTTGGACGCTCAATCGGCCAGTTGTGGTTCCGGCTCGTGGGCTTGGTCCTGCTGACAGTGGCTGTGTCTGTTACGTTCTACTGCCTGTGGCCGCACGGGGTCTTTGAGTTCCCGACGGGCTCCGGCGGCGTGCTGGGCGTTACAATCGCGGACTTTCTCAGCGGGCAGTTCGGGGCGCTGGGGATGTTCATCCTGGTGATGGCGATGTGGGCGGTGGGCCTGTTGCTGGTGGCCGACGCCGTGGTCATCGCGGCGGCCAAGGGCACGGCGGCCGCGGCGGTCAAGACGGTTGAAGTCGCCGCGCCGGCCGCGGGGGCGATGGCCCGCCACAGCGGTGCGGTCGTCAAGGCCGGCGGTTGGCTGGCCGGGTTCTTCAAGAAGCTCAAAGGACGCCCGAAGCTCCGCATCGGCGGCCTCGGACGCAAGAAGGGGCTGGGAAAGCGGAGCGTCGGCGGGGAACTGGCCCGGGCCAAGGAGCCGTCGGCGCCGCAGGCCTACGAGCCGCCTCTGCCCGATGTTGACGCCGGAACGGATGCCGAGCTGGAGAAGGTTACAGGCCGGGCCCCGGAGATGAAGACGCGCCAGGTCAAACCGCCGCAGCCCAAGAAAGACCTCGTGCAGCCGTCCTATGAGGACTACAAGCTGCCGCCGTTGGATATGCTGCTGGAGCCGGAGTACGGCTATGCGGCCCTGCAGGAAAAGGTGGTCAAGTCGAAGGCCTCGGCGCTGGAGTGTCTGCTGGGCGAGTTCAACGTCAATGCCCAGGTGGTCGCGGCCGAGACCGGGCCCGTTGTGACGCTCTTTGAGTTGCAGTTGGGCGCCGGCGTGAAGGTCAGTCAGATCACGAACCTCTCGAATGACATGGCGCGGGCCCTGGGGGTCGGGGCCGTGCGGGTGGTTGCGCCGCTGCCCGGCAAGCACACCATCGGCATCGAGGTGCCCAACAGCGAAAAGGAGAAGGTGCGGATCAAGAGCATGATGGAGCTGGCCGGCGACAAGCCCTCGAAGATGCACCTGCCGCTGTTTTTGGGCAAGGATTCGCAGGGCGAGTCCCTGGTGTCGGACCTGACGAAGATGCCGCACCTGCTGATCGCCGGCACCACCGGCTCGGGCAAAAGCGTCTGCATCAACAGCATCATCGTCAGCGTCCTGATGACGAAGCGCCCCGACGAGGTGAAGATGATCCTGATCGACCCGAAGATGGTCGAGATGACCGCGTTCAACACAATCCCGCACCTGATGTGCCCGATCGTGACCGAGACGGCGATGGCGGTCAAGATCCTCGAATGGGCGACCGTGAAGATGGATGAGCGCTACGCCGTGCTCGCGGAGGCCCGCGTCAAGAACATCGCCGAGTTCAATCAGCTCGGAACCGAGGAGATTCTCAAGCGGTTCAACCCGAGCACGCCGGAGGAGGAGGCGCAGATACCCAAGAAGCTGCCGTATTTCGTGATTATCATCGATGAGTTGGCGGACCTGATGATGACCGCGGCTAAGGAAATCGAGGCCTACATCGTGCGGCTGGCGCAGAAGAGCCGCGCCGTGGGGATTCACATCGTGCTGGCGACGCAGCGGCCGCAGGCGACGGTGGTCACGGGCCTGATCAAGTCGAACATGCCGTGCCGCATCGGTTTTCGGGTGGCCGCGCGGATGGACAGCCGCATCATCCTCGACCAGAACGGCGCCGAGACCTTGCTGGGCGAGGGCGATATGCTGTTCCTCAAGCCCGGCACCAGCGACCTTGTGCGGGCGCAGGGCACGCTGATCGACGAAGGCGAGATCAAACGGATCGTCAGGCACCTCAAGGACATCGCCGAGCCGCAGTTCCATCCCGAGCTGGTCCAGTTGCGGACGGTCGATCTGACCGAGGGCATCAGGGA
>DSDB01000080.1 GCA_011057845.1 Phycisphaerales bacterium
AGGACCTGCTGCCACGCGGCGTAGGCGGCTTGGTAGGCCTTGGCGAGTTTCGGGTTGGGCTTGATTCTCTTGACGGGTTTGAGGCCGGCGAAGGCTTTGGAGGGGTCTCGGTACAGCCCCGCCCCGATGCCGGCGCCGCGGGCGGCCCCCTGGGAGCCGTCGGTGTTGTAGAGTTGCACCGTTGCGCCGGTGACCGTGGCGAAGGCCTCGGCGAAAAGGGGGCTGAGGAACATATTCGCGTGCCCGGCCTTGACGGTTTTCAGCTCGGTGCCCATGTCGCGGCAGATGGCCAGGCCGTAATTCAACGCGAAGACAATGCCCTCCTGCGCCGCCCGCAGGATATGCGGGCGTTTGTGCACGTTGAAGTTCCATCCATGCACGGATGCGCCGATGTTGCGATTGCCCAGCGTCCGCTCGGCGCCGTTGCCGTAGGGCAGGATCACCAGTCCATCGGAGCCCACCGGGGCCCCGGCCGCCAGGGCGTTCATTTCGGGATAGTCCAGGCCGCCTGAAAAGTTGTGCTTGAGCCAACTGTTGAGAATGCCCGTACCGTTGAGGCACAGCAGCACGCCGTACCGCGGGGCCGCCGCGCTGTGATTGACGTGCACGAAGACATTGACCCGCGACTGCTTGTCGTAGCTCTTTTTGTCACTGACGCCGTAGACCACGCCGCTGGTCCCGGCGGTGACCGCGATCTCGCCGGGTTCCAGCACGCCCAGACTCAGCGCGTTATTCGGTTGATCGCCCGCCCGGTAACTCACCACGGTCCCCGCCGCCAGGCCCAACTCCTTCGCCGCACCGGCCGTCAACCGGCCCTGCACGGCGAATGTACCCACGGTCTCGGCCACCAGCGACGGATCGATATCGTAGTTCTCCAGCACAAAGTCCGCCGGCCGCTCGCCCGCGAAATCCCACATGATGCCTTCGGACAATCCCGAGACCGTGGTGCATATCCGGTCGGTCATCCGCATCGCCACGTAGTCGCCCGGCAGCATGACCTTGTGAATCTTCGCATAGACCTTGGGCTCATTCTCGCGGACCCAGCGCAGCTTCGAGGCCGTGAAATTGCCCGGCAGGTTGAACAGCCGCCGCAGGCATTTCGCCGCCCCGATGTCGGCCGCGGCCTTCTCGCCGATGGCCACGGCCCGGCTGTCGCACCAGATAATCGCCGGCCGCAGCACCTGGCCGCCCTTGTCCACGCACACAAGCCCGTGCATCTGGTAGGAAATGCCGATGGCCTTGACGTCCGCCGCGTTGAAAGATACGGAGGCCTTGATCTTGGCCGTCGCCTTCTTCACATGCTCCCACCACGTCTGGGGCTGCTGCTCGGCCCAGCCGACCCGCGGGGCCAGTATCTCCAATTCCCTGTCCGGAGACGTTGCCGCGCCCAGGACATTGCCCGTGGCGGCGTCCATCAACGTCGCCTTGATCGACGAACTACCCACATCGTAACCCAGAAGCAGCGCCATCTGCACCATCTCCTTACCTATAATCACATTCCAGCCGATCCGGCCGTACCGCAAATTACGGGGCATCCCTGCCCCCCGCTTCGATCCATCCCGCCAAACCACCGGCGGCAAGCATTCTCACTATAGCCGCCGCCTCGGCCCTGTCAAGTTGCACCGTGCGGTTGCCCTCCACCTACCACGTCGGCAACACCAGAATAACGGCAAATACCCCGCCGCCACATGTTGAGGCTGACACGGAACCGCCCATCGCCTCGACGGTTTTCTTCACAAGGGATAACCCCAATCCACTGTGGCCATCGCCGCTGCGTGCCGCGTCCGCCCGCCAGAACCGCTCGAAGACATGCCCGACCTGTTCGTCCGTCAGTGTGGAACCGGTGTTGGCCACCTCAATCTCAACGCTCTGGCCGGCCCTTCGCACCGCCACACCGATTCGCCCGCTCTCATTGACATACTCGGCGGCATTGTCCAGCATGTTGTCCAGCGCCATCGCCAGCAATTCCGGATCTGCCCGGCATATCAGCCCGCCCGGCGCGTCGCATTCCAGCGTGATGGCCCGCCCCTCCAGCCGAGTTCGTGCACGGTCCGCCCAGGTCTCGATCAGCAGCCCCGGCCGCACCTCCACCCGTTCCAGGCGTCTCTGCCCGCCATCCAGCCGCGCCAGCGTCAGCAGACTGCCGACCAGCATCTGCATCCGCCCCGCAATCCCCAGGCACTCTCCCAAGACCGTCTGATAGGCCCGGGCGTCCCGCGGCCGCGTCAGGGCGACCTCAATGGCAGCGCGTATCCCCGCCAGCGGGGTCCGAAGCTCATGGGCTGCATCGGCCGTGAAACGTCGTTCCCTCGCAAAAGCCTCCTCCAGCCGCCCCAGCAGAGCATTCAACTGCTCGGTCACAACCCGCAGTTCGTTCGGCATCCCCGCCGACGCCACCCTCGCCCCCAGGTCATCCGGGTCGATCCGTGCAATCTCCCCGGCCACGGTCTCAAGCGGCGCCAAGCCCCGCCGAACCACCACCGCTGCGGCCCCAACGGCTACGGCCGCTGTCACCCCCGACAGGCCCCAGAGCAACGCCCCCAGCACACCAAGCTCCCGGTGCAGGGCCGTAGCATCCCGCGCCATGACGAGGATCAGCTTCTCCGTCACCACCGGACCGCCCCGTCGGGAATCCCCGGCGTCGCTGCGTGCGGTAAACCGCAGCGCCACGACCCGCATCACCCGCCCATCCGCGGCCGTCCACTCCCCAAAGGCAGGCCCATCCGCAGGCGGCTTCTTCGCCGTCTCGGTCCGCCCATTCTCAGGGTCCCCGGCCGTCGCCTTCATGCCGGGCGCCCGCTTCTTTGCCGCTTCGCCTTCGTTCGCGGCCTTGCGGCCCACCACCCGTGCAAATCTCGCCAGACCCGCCGCGTTCGACGACTCGCTGACCACCGACCCATCGCCACGATACAACCCATAGCAATCTGAGGCCCCCGGCGTCTCGTACGCCTCGGCGACCCCCGCCTCAATCTCAGGGGCCGCGGTTTCGCTGTCTATCTCGACGCCCGCGCAGAACAGCCTCGCCGTGACCAGCAGGGACTCATCAAACTGCCTTATCAATGCGTAGCGAATCCCCCCATACAACACCGCCGAGAAGACCCCCAATAACACCAGCATCGCCCCGATCGTCCAGACCAGCATCCGCCTCCGCAGCGACCCGGTCATCCCCGCACCCCCACCATATATCCCTGCCCACGAATCGTATGAATCAGCGGCGTGAGCCCCGGCCCCTCGATCTTTCGCCGCAGATACCCGATGTACACGTCCACCACGTTGCTCGTCGTCACCGAGTTGAACTCGTAAATATGCTCCCAGATATCCTCCCGCGGCACGACTTGTCCGGCCCGCATCGCCAGATACTCCAGCAGTGCATACTCCCGCCGCGTCAGTTCGATCTCCGTATCCCCCCGATGCACCCGCCGCGCCGCCGGGTCGATCCGCAGGTCCCCCACTTCGATCCCCGGGCGTTTTTCATCATATCTTCGCCGCACCAGCGCCCGGATCCTCGCCAGAAGCTCCTCGAAAGCGAATGGCTTGACCAGATAGTCATCGGCCCCGGCATCCAGCCCGGTCACCCGGTCGGCCACCGTGTCTTTGGCCGTCAGGATCAGCACCGGTGACTGAATCCCCTTGCCCCGGATTCGCCGCAGAATCTCCAGCCCATCGACCCCCGGCAGCATCAGATCCAGCACAATCGCATCGTAGGGATTGCCCTCGGCATACCATAAGCCCTCGGTCCCATCGCCGGTCACGTCGAGCGCAAAGCCCGCCTCACGCAGCCCCTGGCTCAGCGACTGCCGCAACGGCCTGTAATCCTCAACCAGTAACACGCGCATGGGACCTGCAACACCTCACACGTCGCCGCGACAGAGCGCCTCCGTCCAACGCAGACGCCGCTGAGCCAACCACACGAGGCTCAGCGGCGCGTATTCTAAAGACTCTGCGCCGGATCGTCCATAGACGAATCCAGCCCTATCGGTTGTCGTCGCCGTCGTCTTCCTCCTCATCTTTATCGTCGTCTCCCTCATCGCCATCATCATC
>DSDB01000472.1 GCA_011057845.1 Phycisphaerales bacterium
ATCGCTGCAATAGACGCCGGCGCCGAGTATGCCCCTGCGCGCGTACTTGTACGGTTTGAACCGAACGAAGCCGGCACGCAACGGACGCTCGCTGAACGTAACGCGGTTCTGAGGGAAGCGAAGGGTGGAACGGTCGGTAGGGAGATCAGGCTTGTGCCGGGACTGACAGTCGTGCAGCTTCCGCCGGGTCTGTCGGTGAAGCACGCACTGACCAAGTTGGCTGATATGGCTGGCGTTAAGTACGTGGAGCCCGACTATGTCCGGCGGGTTCTCGTCACTCCGAACGACACCTACTTTGGGCAGCAGTGGGGTCTCCATAACGTCTGGAATCGAGACATCGATGCGCCCCAGGCATGGGACCTGCGCACGGACGCTAATGGCATCATTGTGGCCGTCAGTGACACAGGAGTCGATTACACACATTCAGATTTGGCGGCCAATATATGGGTCAATGAAGCCGAACTCAATGGAACTGAAGACGTTGACGATGATGAGAATGGGTACATGGACGACATCTACGGTTACGACTTCTGCACTTACGATGGAAACACTCCGGATTCGGACCCGATGGATGAAACCGGGCATGGCACACAGGTGGCGGGGATCATAGGCGCTGTGGGGAACAACGAGTACGGCATCGCCGGCGTATGCTGGAGCAGCCGGATCATGGCGGTCAGGCACATCGGCTCTCAGGGCGTCTTGTATACGTCCGACGCGATCCTAGCGATGGAGTATGCGGTGGCCAACGGCTCGAAGATCGTAAACTGCTCATACGGCGGCCCGGGCGGTTTGATCGCGGAGCGAGAAGCCATCGAGGCGGCCGGAGACGCTGGGGTATTGATTGTAGCAGCCGCCGGAAACGAACAGGGTGACAATGATTCATTTCAGTGGGGGGTGTCGCCGATTTACCCGGCAAGCTGGCCCTGCCAGAATATCGTCGCCGTCCTGGCGACGAACAACTTGGACTCCCCTGCCGACTTTACGAATTACGGCGCAACCTCAGTCGATATCGGTGCCCCTGGCGTTGGGATATACAGCACTATGCTCGGTGGCGGCATCGCTACAGACCCGAGATTCACTTCGGGCACTTCGTTCGCGGCCCCCCATGTGACGGGTGTCTGCGCCCTTGTGTGGTCGCAGGACCCGTGGCTGACACACCTTGAGGTCAAGGACATGGTTCTGCAGCACGTCGATCCCAAGGAGAGTCTTGCGGGGCTTTGCGAAACAGGTGGGCGACTGAACGCGGAGAAGGCGCTTGCTTCGGCGCGCGTCTCCGATACGGAGGTGCGTCTGGGCGACGATTGGCTGGTGTGTGGTGAACTTCCCGGCATCGGTACGCTTAGCCGTGTCCGTGCGCGGTGCTTCACCCGCAAGGGCTCCATCATCAGTGTGGGGTTTAAACTGTCAAGCCTAGTGACGCAATCGGTTGTATTTGAGGGGCAGGGCAGCGCCGCGGGCGACAGCTGGTGGGAGTATGACAACGATGATGTCGTTCTGTTGGATGACGTCTATGAACTGGAGATCGAAGCGGTTCCCGGCGACGGCCAGCAACAGCCGTACGCGGAATACATATCCCGGTTCCGACGAACACTGTCCCTGCCCCTGTGTTTCCGCGTCAAGGACAGCAACGGGGCGACGGTCGCCGGAATCGACCATACGGGGAACCTGAGCGTCTTGGGAACACTCTACGAGAATGCGTCCAACATTACCCCCAATGCCTCCCACGATGAGTTCATTTTTCAGAATCAGTACGCGAACATTGCGATACTCGTTGATACTGTAGATAAAGATATGTACACCGTAGGTTATCTCTATGAGAACCAGCAGTCGCTGCAGCCGTCCCCGTACTCCGGCGACCTGGTCTTCAAGGACTCGGGCGGGAACATCGTGGCGTACGTTGATCTTATGGGATATATCTACCTTAAAGGACTCTATTATGGCGATAGAGAGTGAATAGGCTGTAGCCGCAGCCGTCATGGCAATCTTCACAGCAAAGAGAAAGGGAACCGAGAATGAGGTGTGCAAGAAAATCGACGCTCTGGGTGTTGATCTGTGCCGTCGTCCTGGTGGGGCTGGCGGTTGTGGTCACGGGGGACGACGTTGTTGTCCAGGATGGCAAGGTCGTACTGCTCGCCGGCCAAATCAACGATCTGTCGGGAACGGTCAGCCTCGGCCAGAACAGACTGGCCTGCGGCGGCGCGACCATCAATGGCAGTACGACAATCAATGGTACTACGACAATTACCAGCACTACAACCACGTTGAACGGCACCCTGAGCGTGACTTCAAATGCCTCGGTTGGTTCTCTGACGGCAGCTGGGAACGGCTACTTTGGGGATGACCTCGAGGTTTACGGCTCTGTCGGCTACAACAGCACGCCTAATGGCTATTTCTCAGTGTTGTACGGGTCTCTCTTGACTGTTCACGGAGATATGTACGCTTACAACGGAGACATCTACTACGACTTGGACGTCGGGGCTGATCTTACAGTTACTGGGAAGGTTGCATCGACGGGTGGCTACGATCCGCCGTACGTTCTGTACGATCAGCAGTCTCGCGAGCAGATTGTCGAACGAGTGAAGCGGGAAGTGCCACCCGACAAACAAGGCGGAGCAGCGCTGTTCTTCAATGCGCAGACGAAACGGTTGGAAGTATATGTGCCGGCGGTCGGCACATTCTATGACCTGCTTGGCAATGAAGTGCGGTCATTGGCGACACCCGAAGTCGCGACGCAGTACGAGGTGGAGCACTATCTCGATCCCGATACAGGCGAGGTCCTCACGCGCCAGAAGGTGGTCGTGGCGCGATACATGGTCAAGAAAGGCTATCGGCTGGATAGGAAGACCGGACAGTTTGTGGACGAGAAGACGGGTCACACCGTCTCCAAGCAGGTGGCTGTCGAAATCACCAATGGCGGATGAGCCGGCGGTGCTGATGACATGCAGCGTTCATTCGGCACGTCACGAGACCTGGGGGGTGCGTTCTTTGGGGACCCTGTTGTTTAGGAAGTAACCCAGCAGGGCGACGATGAACCAGACGCGGAGCAGTTGGCCCGCGACCGCCATGACCTGCACCGCTATTTCGTGGTCCCTCGGGGCCATGTCGAATTCGTCGGGACCCAGGACCACGAAGATCACCACGAAATGGACCAGCACCGGAAACAGCCAGGACAGGATGGCGAACTGGCGAGCCAGGGATGGATATCCCAGGGCCCGGCAGAGCCGCTTTCCGTAGCGCAGGACGGCGAAGGCGGCGACAAACCCGATGGCGGCGAAGGAGACGGCGACGACTTGGTAGTCCCATTGCGGATCTTGAATCAGAGCCGTCTCGAAGACCTTGACAACGGTCAGATGCAACAGGGCGATCACGACGAACAGCCGCGCAAACGGCCGCGCGAGGCTGCGCAGGCGCGGGGTCTTCAGCGGCGCACGGGCGGTGAAGAACCATGTCCCGACCAGCGCGAGGGCCGCGAGCACCAGGACCATGAGGACCCTGATGGACCCGCCGGCAAAGCCCATGTGTACCGAGAGCGGATGAACCAGGATGAAGGCCGCCAGAGGCAGGAGCATCAGGGCCGCGCCCACGCGGGTGTGGTCGAGCCATCGGCCCACGGGGGCATCGGGGGCATTATCGTTGCGTTCGAAAGCGGCGCGGGTATCGGCGCGGGCCAGGACGATCAGGGCCCAGATACCCGTCGGCAATGCGATGATCCAGCCGACAAAGGGCGTGAACAACGCGATGATGCTCCCGGCGACGGATGCGCCATAGGACCGGCCCCTGGCCATCTGGCGGCCGGCGTAGATGCCAAAGAGGCTCAGGGCCATGACGACAACGCCGCTGGCGGCCACAATGGGCTGGGCCCTAATGAAATGCACGTAGCTGGGCAAGGGGCCTTCCGTGTGTGGACGCACGAAGGTCGCCACCATGGCCACGGTGAACAGGGCAATCAGGACCACCGCGATGTTGAGGACGCCGGCGACCACCAGACCCCCACCGGGAACGTTCAGGCGGGCCAGGGCGACACGGTC
>DSDB01000492.1 GCA_011057845.1 Phycisphaerales bacterium
ATGTAACAATGTAACAGGATGTAACAAGAAAGAAAAAGAAGCAAAAAGAAAGAAGATGCTACTACTCCTGAATACTACCTTATCTACGTGAGATCCTGGTCCAAACAACCGGGAGTACCTCAGGAGGAGCCTATAAACCGGGCTTCCCGGTTCGCTCCGTTTACCAGTTCGAACTGTTGGTGCGGCTGGTGAAAGAAGTCGGGTTCTATCTGTCGCAGGAGTTCTATCATTACAACCCGGCGCGCTTGCCGGCCCCGGCGGAGTGGGTTAATGTGCGCCGAGTCCGGGTCAAGGACTCCGTGAATGTCGTTTGGTGGTTATCCAAGACCCAGAACCCCAAAGCCGACAATCGTAAGGTGCTGCGTCCTTACAGCCAGAGCATGCAGACCTTGTTGAAGAACGGCTACAAGGCGAAGTTGCGCCCAAGCGGGCACGATATATCGGACAAGTTCTCCCGTGATAATGGCGGGGCGATTCCTCCGAACCTTCTTGAACTGTCAAACACAGACAGTAATAGTCGCTATCAACAGCTTTGTAGAGAACATGGGATCAAGGTGCACCCCGCTCGTTTCCCGCCTCAGTTCGCCGAGTTCTTCATCACGTTCCTGACCGACGAAGACGCCGTGGTCTTTGACCCCTTTGGGGGATCCAACACAACCGGATTGGTTGCCGAGAGACGAATGCGGCGTTGGTTCATTACGGAACTCTCCGAGGAGTATTTGAAGGGCAGCAAGTTACGTTTTCTGGACGAGGGCGCCTCCACGGCAGACACGGAAGCCTTTTCGGAATCGGCGTCGCGCCAGGCCGACCTACTACCTCTCTTTCCTGCCATTGAATGAACGAGCCCTTGCCAAAGCCCGAGTTACTGGACCGCCTCCTTGCCGCGATCGAGGCCGCCGGATGGCAAACGCTCATTGTGGAGCGGTCACATCCGTTCCTGCTGCGATTGTTCAAGCGTGAAGAGCAAGGTTTTCTGAATGTCAGAATCTACGTTTGGAATTGCACCTCGGGCGGCAGGAATCGCCCCGCCGACGAATACCGAGTCCAACTCACCGGTGTTGTGCCACACGCGGCGACAGGAGAGACAACCTTGCTTCTCGGGTGGCATGAGGGCTACGGCGTGTTCGTCGGGTTTGACATCCGCAAGCACAAGGGCCAAGCGTCCGCCTCTCCTTCGATACAGGTTAAGGAAGCTTCCCTCCTCAATGCACATAATCACGCCTTCTCCGCTTACGAGCGGGCCAATGGGGAGATAGCGGTATGCTTCTGTCCGGAGTTCATTGTGGAATACGCGCTGAACCTTGCGAAACTCCACGGATTTACCGCAAAGGACCAGGCGGAGGTCGAGATACTCAATTCGATGGATGAGGTTGACGAAAAGGAGATCATGGCCAAGGTGCGCGACAGGGAGCGATGAGAGGTCATCGCGAGCATCAGGAGAAGGTACCGTGAGCATGATTTTCGCCGTAGAGTCTTGGCGGCGTATTCAGCAACTTGCGCTTTCTGTGGTCTGCAATTGAAGCTTGTCGAGGCCGCTCATATCGTTCCTGTTGCGGCCGAATCCAGCACGGACGAAACAGTCAACGGAGTGGCCCTGTGCTCTCTACATCACAAGGCATACGACCAGAATCTGCTCAGCTTCGATGACGTCTTCCGGATCGAAATCAGCGATGCGGCCGTTTCGGAGCTGCGTAAGCTCAACTTGGTTGGTGGATTGGCGAGCTTTCAGAGAAGTGTGAAAAGCGCGATCATACTACCCGCCGACAAGCGAGACTATCCGGCCAAGCCATATATCATGGAAAGGCGCAGGGTGTGCGGGTGGCGTCCGTAATGCTATGGCTCTTCATTCGTCGTCCCTTGCGGCTCCAGCACCTCCGGCTGGGCGAAATCGCCATCCATGGCCCTGGGCAGGACTCGGACGTTGCCTTCGATGTCGCAGAAGTACAGCGACGACGGGGATGGTTGGCGGCCGTGGCCGTCGGCCCAGAGGGCGTAGAAATCGCGGTGCGCATCGACCGGCCGTCGGACGTAGGTATGGTTGAACGGGCCGGCCTGCGTCAGTTGCCGGACCATCCGCCAGCTTGCCCCTTGATCGTCGCTCGCCCACATCGCCACCTCGCCGCCGGGATTGTACGGCTGGGGGCCCGGCTGCGTGGGCCCGATCACCCGCCATGAACCATCGGCCTCGATATAGAGCGAGCCCATATCGTAGTTGTTGTCCGAGGTGAAGGCCGGCCGTATCTCCCACGCCGCACCGGTCCACCGCGCCGTGGTCCACGTCCGCGGGTCATTCTTCGGCCCCGACTCATACCCCTGGCTCGTGATATACAGGATCACCGGCCGCCCATCGCCGTCGAACCGGATGTCTTTGAGATACACGAGCAGGCCTTCCGCACGGTAGTCATACACCAGCGCGGCACAATTCGCATCGGTCAGCGGAACCTCCACGGGCCGTCCATCGGCCGTCCGCCAAGAGCCGCCGAGATCGGCCGTCTCGATATAGTACAGATTCGTCCGCCAGTTGAGCCCCTGGGGCGACGGATGGTAGTTGAAGGCCGTCCCCGCCCTGCAAGCCACATCCGATTTGTCACCATGAGCGACGCGAAGGGTCTGGGTTTCGAAAACGAGAGATTCTTCCCCTTCGCTTCGCTCAGGGTCAGAATAACACACCGCCTCTTGAGATAGTCTCTTATTCCAGGTCACGGCACTGATCTGATAATGCCCCTTGTCCATCGCCGCCAGCCGTTGCCAGGGCGACCACTTCACCCCATCGGCGCTGCTCATAAAGCAGATCGTCCGGTCCGCCGGGTAGTTGTACCGCGTGAAAAAGCACGCAAAGCCGCAGCCCTCCACGTGCCAGGCCTGCATGTACGAGAAGTTGGTCATCGGCACGTCGTTGCCGTCCTCGCTCTTCGTGGCCGCCACCTGCTCGAAGGTGTTCACATCATACGGCCGCACGCTTTTGTGGATGTAGGACGGCCGTCCCGTGCCGTGCGACGTCGAGAAGACCCACACGTGCCCGTCGCCATCGACGCTGATCACGGGATTGTCGTGCGCATCGTTCGTCCGCTTATCCAGCAGGATCGTCGGCCGCAGAACCATGCCCGTCTTGTGGTCGTAATAGGAGACCATGTGCATCAGGCGGCGGTCATCACCTTTCGCCGCCCCGCCGTAACAGAAGAACGTCTTATCCGCCTGCGGCCGGTACACGGCGAACGGCTGGTGCTTCGCGCAGTACGTCCCCAGCCCGCCGCTGTACTTGTACACGTACTCATCCCCCGACGGCTGGTTCATGTACCATATCCCGCGATAGCCGTCGTCCCTGCCGTTGATCGTGACGGGCGGCTCCGATACGCCGGCGGCATACGCCACAGAGGACACAGAGAGCACAGAGATAACAAGATGCTTCACTACGCTCAGCATGACAAGGGGCGGGCGCTCAGCATGACAAGGGTGGGCACTCCGCATGACAAGGATCGGGCGTGGCCCGACCATTTTTGCATTTTGCTATGTAGTTTTGATTTTTGAAATTTGAGATTTGATATTGTCGCTTCAGCCGACATTGAAGTTCCTGCCCGTCGTTGCGCTGACCTGCTCGGTCGTGGCCTTCTTCCAATCCAGGGTTGGGTATTTCGCGGCGCGGTGCTCGTCGATGAGGGCCTTGATCTTCTTGAACTCGGCCGCCAGCAGGGCATAATCCTGCTCATCGATGATCCGCGCCATGACCGCCTTGTCGATCATGCTGAACGAGGCCCCCACCACGAGCACGCCGGCAGCCACGTAGTCGCCGATATTGGCCGCGCTGGTGCCGCCGGTGGGCACCAGGCTTATCATCTTGTGGATGGCCGGGTCCACCGCCCTGACGAACGCCGGCCCGCCGAGTTCCTTGGCCGGGAAGATCTTGCACAGGTTGGCCCCGCAGGAGAACTGTTCGACAATCTCCGTGGCCGTGCCGCAGCCGGGGATGATGGGCAGCTTGCCGGCGAAGTCCTCGTAGGTCTCATCGCTGAAGTTCACGGCCGA
>DSDB01000400.1 GCA_011057845.1 Phycisphaerales bacterium
GGTCCGGGCGGAATGGGCACTATGGCGGGCGACTTCATGAGGACCGAGCCCCTTGCCAAGGACGATGCGGAGACCAAGATCCTTGAGGTGCTTGACGTGATGGACCGCACGGGACGCCGTGGGAACATGAACGTGCCCAAGGAGGACGGCCGACTGTTGCGCCTGCTGACCGAGAGCCTCCAGGCCAAGAAGGTGGTGGAACTGGGGACCTCGACGGGTTATTCGGGCATCTGGTTCGCCCTGGCCCTTCGCAAGACCGGAGGGGTGCTGATCACGCACGAGATTGACGAGGCCCGCGCTTCGGTCGCCCGCGAGAACTTCAAGAAGGCCGGCGTCGAGGAACAGATTACGCTGGTCATGGGCGACGCCCATGAGAAGGTCAATGATGTCGAAGGCCCCATCGACATCGTTTTCCTGGATGCGGATAAGGAGGGCTACCTGGACTATATGCAGAAACTGCTGCCGAAACTGCGGGCCGGTGGTTTGATTATTGCGCACAATATGAACCCCGGTCAGGCCGACCCGCGGTTTGTCCAGGCGATTACGACGGACAAGAATCTCGAGACCCTGCTGCTGCAGGGCGGCGTGAGCGTGACGATGAAGAAGCACTGATCCGTCGCTGCAGCGATGGTCGTCCAGATGGGGTGGCATGGGCATCCTGCCCATGCCAGTGCGCGGATACCTTGTCCGGCCGCGGGATTGGCTTTTTGGGTCACGGCCGCACCGAGGGGTGGAATTATGGGTTGCGAGCGGGGGCGTTTTCCGGTATGGTCCTGCCATGAACCGGATGTCCAACAGGCACAGGAGGCCTTCGCGTGACCCAGACGCATGACAGTGCAGGGCGGCCGATTCGGCGGGGACCCTACCCGGAGCTGACGTGGGCGGCCATTCTGGTCGGCTACGGCATCGGTATTCTGATCGCCGTCAGTATCGGGTATGCCAGCCTGAAACTTGGATTCTCCATTGAGGGATCGGAAGTGGCGGCGATCCTGGGCTTCGGGATTCTGCGGGGCCTGATGGGGCGGACGAGCATCATCGAGAACAACATCAACCAGACGATCGCCAGCGGTGTCAACAGCGCATCGGCCGGACTGATGTTCACCGTCCCGGCGCTGTTCATTCTGCACAACAGGGGGGCGGCTGATGGGTTGATGGCCTTCAGCCCCGTACTGATGGTCTTCGCCTGTATCGCCGGCGGAATCCTCGGGGTGGCCTTCATCATCCCGCTGCGCAAGCAGATGATCGATTTCGAGCGGCTCACGTATCCCGGCGGTGTGGCGGTGGCGGCGATTTTGAAGTCGCCGGGAGCGGGGGTCCGTAAAGCGATCATGCTGCTGGGCGGCATCGTGATAAGCGGAGCCGTTCATCTGGTGTGTCAGTTGAAACACGTGGAATACTGGAATCTGGGCGAGTTGATTCGTCTGCCGGATTACATGAACGGAGTATGGTATCTGTCCCTGATGACCGTGGGCGTCGGATTCATATCGGGACGCGGGGGTTTTTCGTTCGTGATCGGCGGATTTGTGTGCTACTGGATCCTCGCGCCGATTCTCAACGCCAGAGGGCTGTTGCCGTCGCCTGCGGAGCTTTCGGAATTGGGCATGTCCATGCCGAAGTATCTTCAGAGCAAGTTGTTCAGCCCGGTGGGGATCGGGATGTTGATTGGCGGGGCCGTTACGGGGATTCTCCTGGCGCTTCCGTTGATCGCCAGTGCGGTCAGGAGCATGCAGTCGGCGGCGAAAACCAAGTCGACCCTCTCGCAGGATGAGATGCCAATCCGACTTCTGTACATCGCGGTCGCGGGAGCGGCGGTTCTGCTGTTCATCGTGGCTATTACGAGCGTGCGGGAGATGGGGATTGTGCGCGGGGGTGTGATGGCTCTGCTGGGGACACTCTGGATTTGGGTGGCGGGCGTGGTGCTGTCGGAGTGCATCGGCCGGACAAACTGGTCGCCGCTGAGCGGAATGACGCTGATTGCGGTGACGATTCTCATACTCATAAGCAAGGGACTCGGGAATACCGCGGCCATCATCTCGTCCATGATGGTCGGGGCGGCGGCGTGCGTGGCGATGTCGCAGGCAACGGACCTGATGCTCGACTTGAAGACGGGCTATCTGGTCGGGGCTTCGCCTCGCAAGCAACAGATGGGTCAGTTCCTGGGAACCTGGCTCGGTCCGATTGTGATCATGGCCCTGATCTTCGTTCTGCACAAAGCCTATACGCTGGGCAGCGAAAGGCTGGAGGCGCCGCAGGGCACCGTGTTGGCGGGCGTCATGGAGGGGATTCTGGGCGGCAATGTGCCGGTGAAGAAGTACATCGCAGGGGCCGGGTTGGGCGCCGTACTCAGCGCCAGCGGGATCGGTGGGCTGGGGATACTCGTCGGGCTGGGGTTCTATCTGTCCTTCAGCATCGTCCTGACGTACAGTATCGGCATGGCGATTCGAATCGTGCTGGACCGGCGCATAGGACGGCGGTTCAGCGAGGAATTCGGTATCCCGGTGGCGGCAGGTTTGATCGTGGGCGAGGCACTGCTGGGCGTGGGGTTCGCCGTCTATTATCTGGGCAAAGCAGCGCTTGCGGGATAATCGAGCTATATACCATGAAGAACATAGGGTATCTGGTAATAACGATAGGGTTCTTGGGCGGGGCCATTGCCGGTGTTGCCGACACGGATGAGGTCCGTTGGGCCTATTTTATTCCCGCCATAGCTGTGGCGGTGGCCGGCGTGTTCATGGTCCGCCTTGCACAGAAGACACACAGCACCAGCAAGAAGAAGCTGGCGTCGAATATGGAGGCGGTCAGGACAAGCCTGGCGCGGATCACGGCGAATATCGCAGACCTGGACGGGCACAAGGCGGACATCGAGACTCATGACGTGCGGCGGCGGATCAGCGAGTTGTTTCCCAATGACCTGGAGCAGTTCGTGGAGGCCAGGGAATGCATTGTTCATGTGCACGGCTTGCAGGCCTACGCGGACGTCATGAGCCGCTTTGCGGCCGGCGAGCGATACCTCAACCGCGTGTGGTCCGCGTCGGCCGATGGGTATATCGACGAGGTCAACGAGTATCTTGGCAGGGCCAGAGAGCAGTTCGCCGACAGTCTGACCGTGCTGCGAAAACTCAAAGAGCCGCCATCCTGAAGGGGAACCATCCCCGCGATGCCATATTGTACAACCTCTGTGATCCTGTTGAGGAGAACGCCATGACATCCTATCTCAAACACCTGACGGTAACTTTCATCGTGGTCCTCTTCGTCGCGGCAGACGGTTCGGCGGCGCCGGGGACCCTGTCGGACAAGGACATCGAGCGGATGCAGTCGTCGCTGAAGATGGACCCGCAGATGCGGGCGATGTACAACGCGCTGACGAACACGGACATCTCGTCGCTGGCGCTGAACCGCGAGATCGTCCGCGGCCACAACGAACTGTACAGCCACAAGATTGAGGTCAAGGGCATCACGAACCAGAAGAGCAGCGGCCGCTGCTGGCTGTTCGCGGGCCTCAACGTCATTCGCCCCAAGGTCATCGACAAGCACAAGCTCAAGGGCTTCGAGTTCTCCCAGACCTATCTGGCCTTCTGGGACAAGATGGAGAAGGCCAATGTCACGCTGGAGCTGATCATCGAGATGCGCGACCGCGACCTCATGGACCGCGAGATGGAGTTCGTCCTGCGCCACCCATGCGACGACGGCGGATACTGGGAAAGCGTGGTGAATCTGATCGAGAAGTACGGAGCCGTGCCGCAGGGCGTCATGCCGGAGACGAACAGTTCCAGCAGCACCGGCCTGATGAACAGCCTGCTGTCGCGCAAACTGCGGGCCGACGCCGTGAAACTCCGCGAGATGCACGCCGCCGGCGAACCCCTGAAAAAACTGCGGGCGGCCAAGAAGAAGATGCTGGCCGAGGTATACCGGATGCTGGTGCTCAATCTCGGCGAACCGCCCCGGCAGTTCGAATGGCGGCACGAGGACCCCAACTCCAAGCCGACCGCACCGAAGAGTTACACGCCGAGGA
>DSDB01000703.1 GCA_011057845.1 Phycisphaerales bacterium
CCCGCCAGCGCGCCGGCGGTAAAGGCTGAAAACAGAATCCAGTACTGGGGCGTCTTGACCATTTGCCCCACGGAACAGTCAACCCCGCCGACGGCGCCGGCCGCGCTCGGAGGCGTCCAACCCACCGGCAACCAGCCCTGCGGCGGATTGACCATCACCAGCGACCCCAGAGTCACCAACACGGCAAAGAGCACGCCGTAGAGCTTGAAGACGGAACTGACGCTCCAGCCGTCGCCGTACAGACCGTCCCAGCCCGGGGTCAGATTGACCCATGCGCCGAACTTGAACCCGCCGGTGAGCATAATCCACAACAACGCGCCGAAGCCGAACCCGGCCACCGCCAGACCCGTGATCATCCCCTTCTTGTCGGGAAACCACTTCACCAGGGCCGCAATGGGGCACACGTAGGCGAGCCCGATGCCGGCGCCGCCCAGAATCCCGACGCCAACCAGTATCCCCATGAAGCTCGCCCCCGCGAAGCCCGCCAGCAGATACCCAATGCCCAGGACGATGCCGCCCGTGATGGCCACCTTTCTGGGACCGACCTTCTTCTGCCACCGTCCGGCGACCAGCGCCATGACCAGTGCAAACGTCAGCAGACCCACGGAGAAGATGATCTGAGTCTGCGTCTTTGTGAATTCGTAGGGCTCCGCCGTCAACTTCTTGGTGAACGCGGACCACGCGTAAATGGCCCCGAGGCACAACTGAATGAGTATCCCTCCAACCACGACCAGCCAGCGACTGATGACTTTCTGCTCCGACATGGCTCTTGCCTTCCTTGAATTACGAGAGCCGGATGCACCCATGTGCACCCGGCTCTCAATCGAACGTAGTGATAGGGCTTACTGCCCGCGTCCCGCGACGAGCACTTCGACCACGTGCGGATCGGCCAGCGTCGTGATATCGCCGAGGTTGCCCGTGTCCTTTTCGGCGATCTTGCGGAGAATCCGCCGCATAATCTTGCCCGAACGTGTCTTAGGCAGCGCGGGGGCGAACTGAATACCGTCCGGAGCGGCGATCGGGCCGATCTCCTTGCGGACATGCATGACCAGTTCCTTCTTCAGCGCCTCATTCTCCTCAACGCCGGCAACCGGCGTTACGAAGGCGTACAGGGCCTGGCCTTTGATCTCATGCGGCATGGGCACAACGGCGGCCTCGGCGACCTTCGGGTGGCTGACCAGCGCCGACTCAACCTCGGCCGTGCCGATGCGGTGGCCGGAGACGTTGACCACGTCGTCGATACGGCCCATGAGCCAGTAATCCCCGTCCGGGTCCTTTCGGCAGCCATCGCCCGTGAAATACATGTCGTTGAACATCAGGAAGTACGTCTCAACGAAGCGGTCGTGGTCGCCCCACATGGTTCTCATCATGCCGGGCCAGGGCTTGCGGATGCACAGCTTGCCCCCTTCGTTGACGCCGCACTCGGTTCCATCGTCGCGGAGGATGACCGGGTCGACGCCGAAGAACGGACGGCTCGCCGAGCTCGGCTTGAGCGTATGAGCGCCCGGCAGCGGCGTAATCATGAAGCCGCCGGTCTCCGTCTGCCACCATGTATCCACGATGGGACACCGCTTGTGGCCGATATGCTCGTAGTACCACATCCACGCCTCGGGATTGATCGGCTCGCCCACCGTGCCGAGAATGCGAAGCGTATCGAGCTTATACTTCGCCGGCCACTCATCGCCCAGACGCATCAGGGCCCGAATCGCCGTCGGCGCCGTATAGAAGACCGTCACGCCGAACTTGTCGCAAATCTGCCAGAAGCGCCCGGCGTCCGGATACGTCGGAACGCCTTCAAACATCAACGAGGTCCCGCCGTTGGCCAGCGGAGCATAGACGATATAGCTGTGTCCCGTCACCCAGCCGATATCGGCCGTGCACCACCACATGTCGTTCTCATGGATGTCAAAGGCCAGCTTGTGGGTCATCGTCACGTGCATCAGGTACCCGGCCGTCGTGTGCACCACCCCCTTGGGCTTGCCCGTCGAGCCGGACGTGTAGAGGATAAACAGCGGATCCTCGGCGTCCATGGGCTCGGCCTCGCACTGGGCCGACGCCTTGGCCATTTCTTCGTGATACCAGAAATCACGCCCCGCCTTCATCTCGCACGGGTCGTCGGTCACCTTCGTAACGATGACGGATTGGACCGTCGGCGTCCTCTCAAGCGCCTGATCCGCAATCTTCTTGAGCGGAATGTGCTTGCCGGCGCGAAGTGAAATGTTCGACGTAATCAGCATCTTGCAGTCGGAATCGTTGACCCGTCCCTCGATGGCATCGGCGCTGAAGCCGCCGAAGATCACCGAGTGGATGGCCCCGATGCGGGCGCAGGCCAGCATGACGATAGGCAGTTCGATGACCATCGGCATGTAGACCGCCACCCGGTCGCCCTTGCCGATGCCCTTGGACTTCAGAACGTTGGCGAACTTACAGACCTCGGCGTACATCTGCTCGTACGTGAGCTTCTTGACCGCCGCATCGTCTTCGCCCTGCCAGATCAACGCCGTCTTCCTGGCCGTCGGCGTGCCTATATGACGATCCAGGCAGTTGTACGTAACATTGATCTTGCCGTCGGCGAACCAGGTATGCTCGATCTTGCGGGCCTTGCTGTCCCACGTATAGTCCAGGCTCTTCGTGGGCTCCTTGAACCACGCCAGGCTCTTGGCCTGCTCCAGCCAGAACCCATCCGGGTCCTCGATCGACTGCTTCCACATTCGCTCATACTGCTCAAGGCTGTTGATATACGCGTTCTTCTGTATCTCCGGCGGCGAAGGGAATGTCCGGTTCTCGGTCATGAGGGAGGAAATCGCCTTTTCTTGGGCCATAGCATGCTCCTTACTGTCATAGTTTTGAGGTTACAGAACCTGCGCGGCTTTCGCTGAACGGCTGACAAAACCGTTTTTTCTGCCGATAAGTTCTTTCATCAGCAAGACTTAGGGGTGGTTGCCCACGCTATCATGGCAATACCGTATAGGTGGTGAAAGTTATACAAGTCCATGTGTCATGTCAAATGAAAAATCAGTGAATTCCAAAACGGCATTTTTCGGACTCTCACCCGCGTTATCGGCCCTGATTCCAGCCCCCCGGAAGGGACGTCCACTGGTGGATTAACCGGTTTTCTCAGTGCTGGGATGCCCCTGCAGAGGCTCCCTACGACCGATAACTGTACAGGGCAAGTCCTATAATGTCGCACTTGAACCAAAGAAAAGGCCCCGTAATCCGGGGCCTCTGTTTACAGTCGAACCCTGTATGACGCCCTATTTCATACGTACAACAACACTGAAAATGCCGTAGGTTATGTCCTTGTTGCTGTTGACGGCATCGTCGAAACTGATTTGCTGATAGATCCCCGGCACAAACGTAACATTCGGGCAGACGGGGAAACTGGATGATAGCCCGACGTTGGCGTAGGCCCAATCGTGGGTCGTATTGCCTAGGCCGCCGTAGTAGGCCACTTCCGACGACAGTTTCAGGGGCAGGACCTCGTTCTTGATGGGCAGGTCGAAGCCGAAGCGGTGGATCCACCCGGCCACCTTTCGGTTGGCATCGCCGCCACTGACGGGCGTCTCATAGTGAACAATATACCGCGGAACGGCGCCAAACACGCTAAGCCCCGGGAATTTGAAGGCAAAAACCGACTCCCATGTGGTGTTGGCCTTATGCCGTGCCCGGCCGTAGTAGTGCTCGTAACCCACGCTGACGTCAAAGTCGATCTGGTGCCATTCACCCACAAAGGCCTTGCCTTTGTAGTAGGGGATGTAGTCAAACCGCTGCTTGTCAACATAACCGTCGTGCGCGGCGTTTCGGTGTGTTACCTTGGCCCCGAATCCCGTCTGGAAGAAATCCAGGTTGACGGTATTAAAGGCCGCCCCCTGCTTGCCATAACCCAGCGCCCCCTTGCTCAACCAGATCGTGTGGTAATCGAACGAGTAGGTTACACCGATGTATCTGCCGACCTCATCGGACGGCGGCGTCGCCGCGGCCGACCAGGAACACGCCGTCAGCATTAGTGC
>DSDB01000010.1 GCA_011057845.1 Phycisphaerales bacterium
GCCGTGGCGGATATCGACAACGACGGCCGGACCGAAATCCTCTGGACCCTGCGCGACTACTGGCCGGACTACTTCGGCAGCCCCTCGACCGTCTGGTGCTTCAACGGCAGGAATCTCGACGGCCCGCGCCTGACCGGTTTTCCTCAACAGGCCATCGAGACGCCTTCGAATGCCCATGAACTGCCGTTCATCTTGGCCGATTTGGATGGAGACGGCACTTTGGAGGCCGTGGCGGCCCACACCAAAGGCAACACATCCAACTACTACCGGCTGTCAGCCTTCGACCACACCGGCCGGCGCCTCTTCACGCGAGACCTTCCGGACAGCACTGAAAACATGTACGCATTGTCTTTCGGCGATATCGACGGCGATGGACGCAAGGAACTCGTCGCCATCTCTCAGCTTGGCTATACCAGTGTCCGGCTCCATGTGTTCGACGCCCAGGGCATTGAGAAGACCGGCTATCCCATGACCCTCCGCGGTCTCTACAACGAGGCGATCTCCGCGCCGCCCTTTCTTGCCGACCTCGACCGCGACGGCGACCTCGAGGTGCTGGTCGGCACGACGGGGACTCAGAGCTACATACACGCCTATCACCACAACGGCGCCGCCTTCACGGGCTTTCCCATTCGCATTGGCAATCGCGACACGCAGATCTTCGCCTATTGCCTGGGCGACATCACAGGCGATGGCGAACCGGAACTCATCGTCGGGGCGAACTACCGGCCGATTGTGGGTCTATACCGGATGCATGCCGTGCGGCTCAACGGCCTGTCCTTGCCGGGCTGGCCCATCGACCTGTCACAGTGGCCCAAGGGCCCCGCGGCCGTCGTCGATGTGGACAACGACGGCCTCCAGGATGTGTGTTTCACGACATTTGACGGCTCGGTGCATGCCTATGCCGCGGATGCCCGCCCTATACCCGGATTCCCCAAGAAGATGAGCTTCTTATCAACATCGGGCGTCAGCGTGGCCGACGTCGATGGCGACGGCCGGTTTGAGCTGATAGCCGCAACCATGACGGGGACCGTGTACGTCTGGGATCTGCCCACGCCCGCGTACTACGAGAACAGTGATTGGCCAATGCGGCACGTCAACCCGCGAAACACAAATGTTTTCGGCGACCGCCGGCTCGGGCGCAACGACTGCGATTTTAGCGGTGACAACCGGGTCAACTGGACTGATCTGGCGCTGTTCCTCCAGTTCTGGCTGGAGGAAAGCGGCTCCGAAGCGGACTTCAACCGCGACGGCCGCGTGGATTTTGCCGACGCAGCACGCTGCCTGAAGTACTGGAATTGAGGCCGATCCGGTGCATTTCTGGCGTTTCTCCGGCGGTATCCCATCCGATCCCCCGAATTCTCTTGACAACCGGACCACCTATCTGGCACAATATTGGGTACAGGCTGTTCAGGACCACAGATACTGACTGCACGGCATGATGGCATGGGCAGGCCGTTGGGTGCTGCGGACCACAGATACCCCATCGCCCGATGCGTGCGGCCGTCAGTGCCCGCATGACAGCTTGCCCCGGAACATGAAGAACACCGCCCCCAGGATGCACAGCCCCGCCCACAGGTAATCCAATCGTATCTTCTCCTTCAGGTAAAAAACGGAAAACGGCAGGAATATCGACAGTGTGACCACCTCCTGCAGTATCTTTAGCTGCCCTACGTTCATAACCTGGTGCCCGATGCGGTTGGCCGGCACCTGAATCAGATACTCGAACAGCGCGATTCCCCAGCTTACCACCGCCGCCAGAATCCACGGCCGATGCGCCAGATTCTTCAAATGCCCATACCACGCAAATGTCATGAACACATTACTACAGCACAACAACACCGTCGTTACAACCATCGTACGCATAGACCATTCCAACCCTGACAAACAGACCGTATAGCACCCCACGACACACCGCCGGCATTCTACCGCCCCGCCACCGATTTTCAATCCCCACGCCGCACTACCCCTGAACGGGTCACACTAGCGTGGTGGCGGCCTTTCGCCCAGGGTGAGGGGCCCCCTCACCCTTCGTTCTTCGTCCCTAGAAACCCCCGGGTGGCATCCCTTCGCCAAAGGCGAAGGGATGGTCGCACCATGCATGTCTGAGCGCACTGTCTTGACCCTACGCTCCTCATCCACTATATTCTCGACAAACCCGCGGCAAATGCCCAGGGCGGCGTTCCGCAATATGATGCCTACGGCTTGAGTACGGCTCTTGTCATGCTGAGCGAAGCAAAACATCTGCCCTTGTATGAGAAGAACCTTCCGCTTCATGCGTGGTATCACCTCAACACGACAGTGGTTGATCATTCGCCTCGGGAAACGAGGCGCCAAAAGGGGTAATCGCATGGCCAAAGACGAACAGGTCCTCGTCATCAAAAGGCAAATCATCGAAGAAGCAGGCATGTTCCACGGCCTCCAGTTCGATGTCGCACCCTACCTCGACCGCATCTTCGCCCCCGGCGCCCTGACCTTCATGCCCCGGCCGCAGGCCGAGACCGACCCCACCCACAAGCAGCTTATCCCCTACGTCATCATCACCCACGCCGGCCGCGTCCTCAGCTACGTCCGCGGCAAACGCGCCGGCGAGACCCGCCTCGTCGGCAACCGATCCATCGGCATCGGCGGCCACATCAACCCCATCGACAACGAGGTGCCCCTTTTCGACGCCGACTACCGCGAGCTTTACCGCAGCGCCGTCGAGCGTGAGGTTGCCGAGGAAATCCAGATTGACGCAACACACACCGAACGCATTGTCGCCCTCCTCAACGACGATTCCAACGAGGTCGGCCGCGTCCACATCGGCGTCGTCCACCTCTGGACGGTCGATTCCGACGCCGTCGCCCGCCGCGAACAGATGATCACCCAAATGGCCTTCCACGACCTTGCGGAAATCCAGCAACTGCGCCCCACGATGGAAACCTGGTCCCAACTCTGCCTCGACGCCCTTGACCGGATAATCTGATACACACCCGGGCTGGGATTTCTAACTTCAGGGTGACCGATAATGCTGCTGGGGCGAATCGGGCGGCGTATTGGACCGGCCGGCGGGTGGAACAAGGACATGGAACAGGTCGCCCGAAGGCCAATTCCTGACGGCCTGGGCTGCTTTTCCAAGTCTCCTGTCGATTTCGGCGAATCCAGGGCCGCGTTTGTTGAAGAGTACGACGCAGTTGACGCCCCCTGCCCAGCGGGCCATAAAGGTATAGGTGCCCGGCAGCGACCCCGTGTGCCAGGTATTTCGCCTGCCTGAGCCGTAATCGCGGACGTTCCAGCCACAGGCATAATAAGCGTCGCCGGGTTTGTAGATGTTGGGGTCGATGTTGGCGGGCAGAGCGAACATGGTCTCGATGGACTCCGCGGAGAGAATGGGGCAGTTGTTGGAGTCGTCAAAGGCGGCGGCAAAGCGGGCGAGATCCACGGCCGAAGCGATCCAACCGCCGTGCGCATCCATGTTCTCGACATTGAAGCGACCGTAGGCGGAGCCGGAGTCGGTCTCATATTCAACTTCATCAGGGGCGCGGTCCTCAATGCTAGAGCGGCCGAGACGCATTCTGGTGATACCTAGGGGCGCAAGCAGTTCCGTCGTGACGTAATCGGCGTATGACACGCCGGTTCGCTTCTCGATGACGCGGCCGAGCAGGCAGTAGCCGTAGTTGCTGTAGGCCTTGGTCATGCCGGGATCATATTGAAGAGGCCGGCCGTTCATGAATTGGATGATGTGTGCGGTGGTGATGGGCCGATTCACATCCAGTTCGCAGGCGATCCGTTCGTCAATAAACATTGGGTCAAAGGTCTTGTCGCGGTCCCATCCGCTGAGGTGCTGGAGGAGGTGACGGACGGTGACGCTGCCGAGTCTTGGGTCGGGCTGTTGCCCTGCCAGCGGCGACATATCGAGGATATCGACGATGGCCTCATCGAGTCCGAGTCGGCCCTGCTCGACGAGGCGCAGGACGGCCGCGGCGGTGATCGACTTGGACAGGCTGGCAATGCGGAAGAGACTCC
>DSDB01000102.1 GCA_011057845.1 Phycisphaerales bacterium
CATCGAGCACCTGGAAGAACACGGACACCCCCGATGGCACATGGAAGTAGGCCGACCCGTCCGCCTCCATCGGCGCTGTGCCGATGACAAACTTGCCCGGGTCCTCCTGCGAAACGCCGATGGACGGCTGATTCATGTGCGGCTGCACCTTGGGCGGCACACCGACCACTCGCAACCGCTTGACGGTTCCGCGCGGCACGCCCGGCAATCCTCGATAGACATCCTGTACGAGAAAACGCCCCTCCTGGGCGCCGTCCCAGTCCACCATTTCCGGGTGCGCCGGGGGCCTGGGGCGGGCCTTGAGCGGCAGCGGATACATGCTTGAGATCCGTGCGTCGCGGTAGAGCATCTCGAGATTGCCGAATGCATCGTACAGGTAAATGCCCTGGGGATTGGGCGGATTGCGGTCGTCGGTTGTCACGAAACTGTGCGGCGGCAGCGGCTTGTCACTCCAGGTCACCAGGAAGTAGGCTTCGCTGAGCGGATACGGATTACTGTAGTAATGCGCGGGCCAGCCCTCGGTCTCCGGGAAACACACATCCGGCGTCAACCGCGTCAGAGGCTGCTCAAACTCGGTCCCCCGGGTGCGGTCCAACAGCACCAGCGAACCGCCCATATTCGAATGATGCGGCGCGGCCGTGAACACGAGCTTGTGGGAACCCGGAATCGACCTTGCCTCGAAAACACACTGGGGCTTGGAGGTATAATTCCCATAGACCAACTGCGGATTGGTCCCATCCTGGTTGGCCGACCACAGGCTGATGAATGGCCCGTTGAAGCGGTCGATGTAGTCCCAGCGCGCGTACAGGATTCGCCCATCGGCCGCCAGGGACGGCGTCCACTCGAAGTTCTCGAATGCGGAGATGGGCCGGATGTCCGACCCATCCGGCCGCATCCGGTGCAGCGTGAAGACCGGGACCGGCCGCCAGTTGTCGCCGCCGCAGCGGACGTAGCTGTCCGGCATCGCCGCCCGCATTGTCGCGGCCGTGCTCGCACGAGCGACCTGGACCGCCTGGCCCTTGCGCGTCGAAAGGAACACGACGTCGCCGTCCGGCAGGTAGCGACTGTCGAAGTCGTCGTACTTGCCATCCGTCAGCCGCCGCAACCCGCCGCCGTCGATATTCATCTCGTAGATGTTGTAGAAGACGTCCCGCGGCAGGGCCGACTTGTCCACCTTCTGCATCTGGTGGGTCTCGGCGTAGAACCGGCAATACGCAAAGACCACCTTTCCGCCATCGAACGAAACATCCGGCCGCAGGAAGCTGCCCTCGGCAAAGCCCTCCGTCAGACATCGCACACTGGGTGAGTCGCTCTTGAATCCTTCCAGCACATAGATGCCGCCCCCGCCCCGCGACCACCACCCGTAGTACTGGTCCGACATGTGCGGGAACGCCGGTGGCACACGCTTGACGAACAGTATCTTCTCGAAATCCAGTAACGGATTCATCAGCGCCATCCGCCGTATCGCCCATCGTGCCTCCAGATACAGCGACTTTTCGGAATCGGCACTCTCCGTTCCCTGCGACGAAATCCGTCGGCGGACGGCCTCAAGCCGCCGCAGGCCGTTGCTGACGTCGACGCCCATTGCCTCCAGATCGGCGGCCAGCCTCAGTCCACGTTCAACCGCATCGCGCACGCGGAGCCGCTGGCCCGTTGCATGCGACCTGGACCACTGGCTGGTGCTGCTCTGGGTCGCGGGCTTGTGCAGCGCGATATTCTCATCCCGCCCGCTTGCGTAGACCTCCACTTCATCGAGATGGAAGTAGCTCGTGCCTCCAAGCCCGGCGTGCACGTACCGCCCCTTCTGGCCATTTAGTTTCACGATTAACGGTTTGCCGTCCGAATGGCCGTAGAAGACGGTTCCATCGTGCTGATACACGTGCCGAAACGTCCGCCCATCATCGCTGAGCGAGACGATAATGCGCGAATTTCGTTCGGCCAGTTCCGTCCGGTTGTAGAGTACCACCCGGTCAATCGGCACAAGCTCGCCCAGGTCCACCCGCCACCACGGCTGCGCTTCATTGGCCGTATGAAAACCCCATGTGCCGTCCCTGACGCCGTCCACACCGCCGGCGGCGTCATCCTCACGGCCGACCTGTCCTCCGGTCCCCTGTGTCCAGCGCACCTGTTCCTGCCGCAGCCAGTCGGCCTCAATCTGCTCCGGCGTCAAGGCCGTCTGTGCGCACACGACGGCGGACAGCACCCCGCAGACCCCCAGATAGACCGCAATACGCATCACATTCAGCTCCTGCCAGACGACATCACTTGACCGGCCCGCTGGTCCATAGGAACTTGCCGTCCCCGTAAACGCGGAACTCAACGCTCCCGATGTTCCCATTGACCTCATCATCGACTCCGACATACGCCGTGAACCGCGTTGCCTGACCTTTCAGGTCCACATACCTCACGCTCTTGACGTGTGTGCCGACACCCTTCTCAAAGAGCCGTCCGGCAATCCGCATGGGCTGGTCCTGAACGCTCTTGTCGGCCACCGGCCGGCCCCAGCCGGCCGTCATTTTCGTAAGGTCCAACGACGAAAGCTCCACGATCCGGCCTTGGGATGAGGCACAGATTGCGCCCACAAGGATTGTGACCCGCATGAGAACCATCACACAGGGCTTGCTCATTCTGGCCTCCAATTCAACGGTGTCGGCTGCCTCCAACATGCGTCAGCGTTTCGTGTCATCCCGGCTCTTCGCCTCGGTCGAAGCCGTCGTCTTCTCGAGCAGCCTCTCGATATGCTCCAACTGCTCTCCCATTGCCTGAAGCTGCTTCTGAATTGCTTTGGCGCCGAAGAGGCTCGGTGCAAACATCAGGACAAACACCAGCGCAAGTGTCCCGCCGACGGCGATGAAACCCGTCGCCCACAGAATCTTCTGCACCAGCTCCAACACACCTGTATCCATCCGGCACCACCTTACGTCGCCTCCGCCACCCCGCGGATAGTAAATGCATCTTATCCTCTCCGTCGCCCGGCGTCAAATCAAAACCTGCCCCTGGACCGGATCCGGACGTCTCGGAAACCGCCTCTCAAACGTAACCACAGACAAAACGGGGCCCGGATGGATGTCCGGGCCCCGTATAGGCGCCAATCAAAGGGTAACAGGCTCTGGACTCACGGAGCGGGCCAAACCTGCGTTTGCAGCCACCTGGCCAGGATCAGGGCCAGGTCCTTGAAATTGACCACCTTGTCGCCCTGCGGCTCGGCGTCCGAGATGTTCGCCGGCGACAGCACCGGGGCATACCACTGCGGCGCCCCTGCACCCGCCAGGTAGCAGATCTGCGCCTGCGTCAACGCCGTGTTATAGATGTACACGTCGTCGATGCTGCCGGGGAAGTACGCCGTGTTATCCCCACGCTTGCCCATCTGGACGTTGTCCACCGTGTCCAGGGCCCGCGCCTCGCTGCCGACCGCACGACCATCGCCATACCACGCTATCGTCGTGCCGTCATACGTCGCCGCCAGGTGGTGCCAATCCAGGTCCAACGGCATGATCGGACGTTCCCAGCCGTACACATGGATGCCATAGCCGAAGTTCCAGTTGCCCAGCTTCTCAATGTCAAAGCTGCGGTTGCCCTGGCCCTCTGTCAGGCTGTTGGTAAACCCGAACAGGTTCGTCCAGTTGGTGATGGTCAGCGTGTCGGCCCTGGCCCAGCCGGCGATCGTCCTGGCCGCCGCCCCGCTGATGCCCACGGCCCCCACGCTGATATAGGCATCGGCGCCGTTGAGGTGCGCCGCCTGACCATAGACGCCCGTGCCATAAGTAACCGCCCCGTTGGCCGTGCCGTGATGGGCGTTGCCGCTTGCGTCATTGGCGTTGCCGTTGAACGGGTAGTACGCCACCTGGCCCCCGGTCGGCGCCGAGGTTGTTACATAGTAGTCGTCCTCGAGCCAGTCGGCCACCAGCGCCTCCACATCCCGAAGGTTGACCGTGCCGTCCTGGACCAGGTCCTCGGGCCACGGCGGCAACATGCCCGCCACGTAACGCGGCGG
>DSDB01000013.1 GCA_011057845.1 Phycisphaerales bacterium
CTGCTCTGGAGCATGACGCTTTCAACAAGGCCCGCCGACGTCAATCGTCCGCACGCCGCCGTCCTCTACGGCCGGGCCCGCTGGATCGGACCGCTGTTCGACGGCCCCGACATCACCGCCGCGCATCTGACCCGGATCCTCTTTGTCGTCGGCAACGACTGCGAATGCGGACTCGACTACCGCTGGCTCCAGGGCACCATGATCCCCACGCGATGGGCCGCCAAGACGCGGGAACTCGTCGCCAGGACCCTGGGCTTCGACCCCGAGAACCCGATGATCCAAATGGAAATGGCCCGCATCCTCGGCCGCGGCGGCGCATCCTATCCATCGACACCCTTCGGCTACCAGGAACTCGAGATTGAGATGGAGCCCATGGAGGCAGGCCTGTCCGCCGCCGACATCAACGACGTAGACCATGCCACACAAGACGCCAACACGCCGGCCACCGCTATTGACGCCGAGCCCAACCAACCGGATAAGCGCCAACTCATAACCGCCGGCCGCCACGAACGACCCGCCGGCGAACCCAACAGTCCCGTGCCGTCCATGCCCCGCCCGACACAGCTACGGTTCGCAACGCTGACACTCCTGGCTTTTCTCATCATCGCCGGTGTTATCTTCATCGCCGGCGTCGCCATCGTCCTGAGGGCCTCCAGAAGATGAAACATACGCTGATCGCCGCAACGATGTTGTTGATCCTCGCCCCGCTCCTGCACGCCGCCGATTGGCCCACGTATAACCACGACAACCGCCGCAGCGCCGCCACCGACGAACCGGTTGACCTGCCCCTGGCCGGCGTCTGGCGTTTCGAATCGCCGATGCCCCCCCAGCCCGCATGGCCGGACCCCGCGAAAAACGATTACTTCCACAAGCTCTACAACCTCCGTTCGACCGTCGCCTTCGACCGCGCCTTTGCCCTGGTCGGCGTCGGGCGTCGCCTCTACTTCGGCTCCAACGCCGACAATAAGCTCTATTGCCTCGACGCCGACAGCGGCGCCGTCGTCTGGACCTTCTTCACCAATGCGCCCATCCGCCTGGCCCCGGCCGTCGTCGCCGGCAGGGTCTATGCGGCAAGCGACGACGGCTATCTCTACGCCCTCGACGCCCACAGCGGCCGACTCCTCTGGAAATACACCGCCGACGAGAACGCACGCCTCATCCCCGGCAACGGCCGACTCATCTCGTCGCTGCCCATCCGATGCGGCCTGGTCGTCGACGGCGACACACTATACCTCGGCGCCGGTCTGTTCCCAACCCAGGGCGCATTCCTGGTCGCCCTCGACGCCGCAAGCGGCCAGGTCAAACAGAAGCAGCCCGTCGCCGTCTCGCCGCAGGGGTACATGCTCGCCTCCGACAACGCCCTCTATGTCCCGACGGGTCGGACCGCCCCGGTCATGTTCACCCGCGACCGACTTGATGCCCGCGGCGAATTCAAGAGCCCCGGCGGCGCCTACGCCATACTCATCGACGATGTCCTCGTCACCGGTCCGGGCCGCGGCAAGAAGGAAATCGCCGTCGGCGACGCCGCCACGCGGGACACCATCGCCACCTTCGGCGGCCTGCGAATGGTCGTTGCCGGTTCAGTCGCCTACATGCAGTCGGAGGCGAGTATCTCGGCCTTTGACCGCTCCCGTTATCTGGAGCTGTCCCGCCGGCGAAACCCCCTCGCCGAACAAATCGACCAGCTCAACAAGCAGATCAAGGCCAAACCCGACGACCCCGCCCTCAAGACGCAGCTCGACACCGCCTCGCGGACCCTCGCACAGATCGACGCCGAGCGCAAGGCCTGCTATCTCTGGACCGTCGACTGCAACGCCGCCATGAGCCTGATCCTCGCCGGTGACACGCTCTTCGCCGGGGGTGATGGCCTCGTCCTGGCGCTCGATACCCGCACCGGCCGAACAGTCTGCGAGATGCCCGTTAAAGGCAAAGCCCACCACCTCGCCGCCTTCAACCGCTCTCTATTCGTCAGCACGGACACCGGCGGTATCTACCGCTTCGCCGGCTCCGACCGTGTCGACGGCGTCTCACGTGGCGAGGGCGTCTCGCCCTTGCGTAGCACGGGCATCCTGCCCGTGCACAAGAAACCCGTCGCCGAAGGCGACTCCACTGAGTCCCCATTCGCCCGGTCTTACAGCCAAGCCGCCGAGGCCATCGTCCGCCAGACCGGCATGACCCAGGGCTACTGCATCGTCCTTGACAGCCAGCAGGGCCGCCTCGCCCTCGAATTGGCCAGACGCACGAACCTGCGAATCATCGCCGTCGAATCCGACCCCGCCGCCGTCGACCCCGCCCGCCGGGCCCTCGACAGCGCAGGGCTGCACGGCCGCGTCATTGCCTTGCCCGGCCCCCTTGAACGACTCAACTTCACCAGCTTCATCGCCAACCTCGTCGTCTCCGACGCCGCCCTGACCACCGGCCGCCTGCCCGACGACCCGCGGCGCATCGCTCGCCTCATCCGCCCCGAAGGCGGCGTCCTGTGCATCGGCCGTCCCGTGAGCACGGCAGCCGGTTCTCTCGCCCTCCCGCACGCCCGTGACACGAATGTCACCGCCGACGCAAACGACATCGACCGGTGGCTGGCCCATTTCCCGGACGACTGCTTCACCCGACAGACAACCGACCACTGGACCATCCTGACCCGCAAACCCCTGCCCGGCGCCGGCCAGTGGACGCACCAGCACGCCGACCCGGCAGGCACCGCATGCAGCGGCGACGGACTGACTTCGCCTCCCCTTGCCGTTCAGTGGTTCGGACAACCGGGCCCGGCCGAGATGGCCGACCGCCACCATCGCAATGTCGCCCCGCTCTACCATCGCGGCCGCCTCTTCGTCCCCGGCGACACCGTCATCTACGCCATGGACGCCTACAATGGAACGGTCCTCTATGACGTCCGCGTCCCCGACAGCCGCCGCCTGGGCGTCTTCCTCGACTCGGGCAACATCGCCGTCGACCCGACCGCCCTCTACGTCGCGGCCGGCGACCGTTGCCTGCGATTCGACCCGGCCACCGGCCGCCCGCTGAGCCCCCTGAATCTCCCGGCAACCGATGAACCCCGCCACTGGGGCTACCTCGCCTGCACCGACGAGGCCGTCTACGGCTCAACCTGCAAGCCCGACGCCGCCTACACCGAGATCAGCTACGACGCGGACATGGCCCTGTGGTATCGGGGCATGAAACTCGTCACCAGCGACCGGCTGTTTGCCCTCGACAAGGCCGACGGCCGGGTCCGCTGGACCTACGCACAGGGCGTCATCCTCAATACCACCATCATCCTGGACGCCGACCGCGTCTATTTCATCGAGACCACCAACCCCAGGGCCATGTCCGGCCCCACCGGCCGATTGCCCGTCAAGGCCCTCTTCGAATCCGGCCGGCAGTACCTGACCGCCCTCGACCGGCGAACGGGCGAGACCGTCTACCGCCGACCCATCGACACCACCAACCTCGAAGAGCCCGTCTACCTGAACTACGCCGACGCGACCGTCCTGCTCAGCGGCTCCAAACTCGACGCCAAAGTCGTCCGCTACTACTATTACGCCTTCGACGCCCGAACCGGCGAACCCCGCTGGTCCGCCGACCACGACAGCGAACTGCCCACCGACGGCGCCCACGGCGAGTACAACCGCCGACCCACCATCGTCGCCGCCACCGCCTACGCCTGGCCCTACGCATACAACATCGCCACCGGCGAGAAGGACCCCGCCTGGAAATTCCAGCGGCTCGGCCACGGCTGCGGAGGCATTTCGGCCTCGGCCAACGCCCTCTTCTGGCGGGGCCTGAACCCCTGGATGTACGACCTGACGCCCGGCGGCGGGCCCGTCCGCATCAACACCGTCACCCGCCCCGGCTGCTGGATCAACATCATCCCCGCCGGCGGCATGGTGCTGATCCCCGAGGCCAGCTCCGGCTGCACCTGCGGCTTCTCCCTGCAAACCTCCCTGGCCTACATCCCCCAGTCCCTCCTGAATCCGTCTCTATTGCCCGC
>DSDB01000172.1 GCA_011057845.1 Phycisphaerales bacterium
CCGCTGAGCGTCGAGCTGGGTCCTGGGCTGATTGAGAGCATTTACGATGGGATTCAGCGGCCGCTGGATTCGCTGGTGGAGGCCGAAGGCGAGTTCATGAGCCGCGGCAGCGCGATGCCGGGCCTGGATCGCAAGAAGCAATGGCATTTTAAGCCTCTGGTGGAGGCCGGGGCGAAGGTCTCGGCGGGTGACATCATCGGGCAGGTCCAGGAGACGTCGTTGGTTCTGCACAAGATCATGGTTCCTCCGGGGGTTTCGGGGACGATACGGAGTATCCACGAGGGCGAGTATACGGTGACGGATACGGTGGCGGTCTGTGCGGGCGACGACGGCGAGGAGCAGTCACTGACACTGATGCAGAAGTGCCCTGTGCGGCGGCCGCGGCCGCTGAAGAGCCGGCTGGCGCCGGAGAAGATTCTCGTAACGGGCCAGCGGGTCATCGACACGTTCTTCCCGATCACCAAGGGCGGCACGGCGTGCGTGCCGGGGCCCTTCGGGACGGGCAAGACGGTCGTACAGCACCAGTTGGCCAAGTGGGTGGATGCGGACATCGTCGTGTACGTCGGCTGCGGCGAGCGCGGCAACGAGATGACGGACGTGCTGACGGAGTTCCCGGAGCTGAAGGACCCGCGCAGCGGCGAGCCGCT
The DNA here is from genome assembly GCA_011057845.1 of Phycisphaerales bacterium. GTDB lineage: Bacteria > Planctomycetota > Phycisphaerae > Sedimentisphaerales > Anaerobacaceae > UBA2266. The sequence continues at coordinate 648 of DSDB01000172.1, forward strand.
GATGCGTCGTTCGGTGCTGATCGCCAATACATCGAATATGCCGGTGGCGGCACGCGAGGCGTCGGTGTATACCGGCATCACGCTGGCGGAGTATTTCCGGGACATGGGGTACACGGTGGCGTTGATGGCCGACAGCACGAGCCGCTGGGCGGAAGCGATGCGCGAGATTTCGACCCGTCTGGAGGAAATGCCCGCTGAAGAAGGGTATCCGGCGTATCTGGGGGCGCGGATCGCGTCGTTCTACGAGCGGGCCGGGCGCGTCAAGTGTCTGGGTTCGCCCGAACGCGAGGGGGCGCTGTCAATCATCGGGGCCGTGAGCCCGCCGGGCGGCGATCTGTCGGACTCGGTGGTCCAGGCGACGCTGCACGTGGTCAAGGTGTTCTGGTCGCTCAAGGGCGAACTGGCGTACCAGCGACATTTCCCCGCCATCGACTGGCTGACGAGCTACTCGTTCTACAAGCAGTATCTCAAGGGCTGCTTCAAGGACAAGGACCAGGGTCTGGCAATGGAGCGGATGACGACGGAGGCGATGAGCCTGCTGGAGCAGGAGGCGGAATTGCTGGAGATCGTGCGGCTGGTCGGGGCCGAGGCGCTGTCGCCGCAGGACCGGATGTCGCTGGCGACGGCCAGGTCGCTGCGGGAGGACTATCTGCACCAGAATGCGTTCCATGCGGTCGATACGTTCACGTCGATGGACAAGCAGTTTGAGATGCTCAAGATGGTGCTGCATTTCCATAAACAGGCGTTGAGCGCGGTGGAGGCCGGGGTGGAGACCTCGGACATTCTGAAGCTGGCTGTCCGTGAGGAGATCGCCCGGGCCAAGTATATCGAGCCGGACAAGGCGATCACCGGTATTGAGGGTATCCGCAAGAAGATCGACGAACAGATGAAGCATCTCCATGGCGCGGTGACGGTGTAGCGGCCACGGACCAATGACGAACAGACTGTCTCAGAGCTGTCACTCTGAGCGAAGCGAAGGGTCTGGGCGTCGAAAAGAAGAGATTCTTCGCTTCGCTCGGAATGACAGAGCAGGAGTAATAGATGCCAGCGATTAAAGAATACCAAACGGTCGTGGATATCGCGGGGCCCTTGATGCTCGTCGAGAGCATCGACGAGGCCAAGTATGGGCACATCGTCGATATCGAGCTCGGGGACGGGTCCATCCGGCATGGGCAAATCCTGCAGGTGGAGAACGACAAGGTGCTCGTGCAGGTGTTCGAGGGGACCACCGGCATCGATGTCAAGCACAGCACGGTGCGGTTCCTGGCCAGACCCCTGGAGCTGGGGGTCTCTCCGGATCTGCTGGGCCGGGTGTTCAGCGGCCTGGGCGTGCCCAAGGACGGCGGGCCCCAGATTATCCCGCACAAGCGTCTGGACATCAACGGCAAGCCGATCAACCCATACGCACGGGATTATCCCAACGAGTTCATTCAGACGGGCATCTCGACGATTGACGGGCTCAACCCGCTGGTTCGCGGCCAGAAGCTGCCGCTGTTCAGCGGTTCAGGCTTGCCGCACGACAACATGACGGCGCAGTTGGCCCGCCAGGCGACGGTTCTGGGCAAGGGGGAGGCGTTCGCGGTGGTCTTCGCGGCGATGGGCATTACGTTCGAGGCGGCGCAGTTTTTTATCGACGACCTGCACAACACCGGGGCGATCGAGCGGGCGGTGATGTTCGTGAACCTGGCGGACGACCCGGCGATCGAGCGGATCGCCACGCCGCGGTTCGCCCTGACGGCGGCCGAGTATCTGGCCTTCGAGCAGGACATGCACGTGCTGGTGATTCTCAACGACATGACGAACTACTGCGAGGCGCTGCGCGAGATCAGCGCCGCGCGCAAGGAAGTGCCCGGCCGGCGGGGCTATCCGGGCTACCTCTACACGGACCTGGCGATGGTTTACGAGCGAGCCGGGCGCATCAAGGGCAAGAAAGGCTCGATTACGATGGTGCCGGTGCTGACCATGCCGGAAGACGACAAGACGCACCCCGTGCCGGACCTGACGGGTTATATCACCGAGGGGCAGATTATTCTGGGGCGGAGCCTCCATCGCAAGGGCGTCTCGCCGCCGGTCGATGCGCTGCCGAGCCTGTCGCGGTTGAAGGACAAGGGCATCGGCCACGGCAAGACGCGAGAAGACCACGCGGACCTGTACAACCAGCTTTACGCCGCATACGCGAGGGGCAAGGAGTGCCAGGAACTGGCGACGATCATGGGCGAAGCGGCACTGTCGGATGAGGACCGCAAGTACATGGAGTTCGCCAATCAGTTCGAGGCGCGGTATATCTCGCAGGACTATTATGAGAATCGGACGGTGCAGCAGACGCTGGACCTGGGGTGGGAGCTGCTGAGCATGTTCGAGAACGTGGAACTCAAACGTATCGACACCAAGCTGATCGAGAAGTACATGCCGCGGTTCCGCAAGGGCGCTTCGGATACGGCCGGGCAGAACGGATAACGGAGAAACGAATCGATGCTGGCCAACGTCAACGCGACACGTATGGAGTTGCTGCGGCTGCGAAAGCGGGTGGTGCTCGCCAAGCGCGGGCACCGGCTCCTGAGCGAGAAGCGGGATGAGATCTCGCGGCAGCTCATTCAGATTGCAAGGGAGATTCAGCCGCTCCGCAAGCGGGTGGAGGAGGCCCTGCTTCAGACGTGTCGGCGTTTCATGCTGGCGAGGGCGTCGATGGAGCCGGAGGATGTGCGGGCGGCGCTGGCGGCGCCGACGAAGAAGCTGAGCCTGGGGCTGGAGTTCGCCGGCGTCATGAACGTGCGGGTGCCGCGGCTGCTGAAGGAGATTTCAGGGGGGATTCTGTGCTATGGGTACGCCACGACGTCCGGCGAAATGGATATTGCGCTACTGGCCCTGGAGCGGGCGTTTGACCTGTTGATCGAACTGGCGGAGAAGGAGAAACAGGCGCGGCTGCTGGCGACGGAATTGCAGATGACGCGGCGGCGGGTAAACGTGCTGGAGCACGTGGTGATTCCGGAGTTGCACGAGACGATCAAGTTCATCTTCGACAAGCTGGCGGAGGCCGAACGGGACAACATCAGCCGGTTGATGAAGATCGCCGACATCATACGGGCATAGGGGGTGATATGGCGGCCGAGAAACTCAGAATCTTCGAGAAGCCCGAGTTGAAGCAGCCGAGGCTGCTGGTGGGGTTCTCGGGCTGGATGGACGGGGGTGAGGTCTCCACGGGCACGGTGCGGTATCTGATCGACCGGCTGGACGCCGAGAAGTTCGCGGAGATCGATCCGGAGGGGTTCTACATCTACAGTTTTCCGGGACTGATGGAGGTCACGGCGCTGTTTCGGCCGCACACGAC
>DSDB01000570.1 GCA_011057845.1 Phycisphaerales bacterium
AGCCCGAATGTCAGGCCGATGGCGCCGCTGATCCCGAACGCCAGCAGCAGGCTCGTGCCCGTGATGACCGTCGGCATGTGCCCGAAATACGTCACCAGAATGGGAATGAAACAGCCCAGAACAATCCCCAGCACGCCCCCGGCCAGCGTCAGCATCAGCGTCTCGGAGAGGAACTGCACCACGATGTCTCGCTGCTTGGCGCCCAGGGCCCGGCGAATGCCGATCTCGCGGGTTCGTTCGCTGACGGTCGCCAGCATGATATTCATAATGCCGATGCCGCCGACCAGCAGCGAGATGGCGGCGATGGACCCCAGGACGATGCTGAAGATCCGCTTGGTCCGAGCGGCCTGGCGCAACAGTTCCAGTGGAACCACAATCTGGTAGTCCTTCTTGGTGTGGAAACTCTGCAAGAGCGATTCGAGGATGTCCCGTGTCGGTAGAACGTCGTCGGTCTCCTTGACCTGCACGGTCAATTCCTGCAGCTCGACCTTCTCGGCCTGTCGAGTCCCGCCGACGAACTGCACCGTGGTGTCGCCGAAACTCTCCTGCATCGAAGTCAGCGGAATGTACACGTTGCCGGTTACGCCGCCGCCGGCTCCCTGCGAAGCGTCGGTCTGGCCGTTGCTCATGGGGCCGGTTGATGTCACGATACCGATCACGCGATAGTAGGCTTCGTTGATCTTGACATCCATGTCCATCGGGTCATCCACGATGAACAACTGTTCCACCATCGGTTCGTCGACGACGCACACCTTCTGATGATAGTCGAGGTCCACCGAGGAGAGGAACCGGCCCCGAACCAGCCGCACCGGATGCACGTTGGGATACCACGGCACGGTTCCGATGACCTGCGCGGTCGTGACGCGATTGCGGTACCACGTCTGAAACGTCACGAGCCGCTTCGGGACGACCTGTTCGATGCCCGGGACCGTCAGGCGAATCCGTTCGGCGTCGGCGTAGGTCAGGCCGTAGGCCTGGACGACATCGGTGTTTGTCTGGGCCCGCTGCTCCTCGGCGGGTTTGATCGTCCGAATGATGATGTTCGTCGAGCCCAGCCGCGCGATCTGGTCCTGCGCCTCCTGGCTGGCGCCTTCGCCGATGGCCAGCATGGCAATCACCGAACAGACGCCGAAGACAATGCCCAGGGCCGTCAGCGTGGACCGAAGGCGATGCATCCAGAGGCTTTTGGCCCCGAGTTTCAGCGTGCGTTTGAGTCGAAATAGGAACATGGACTACTTGCGATTGTTCTCAATGCGCTCGACCCGCCCGTCGAGCATGTGAATAACCCGTTGTGCCTTGTGACTGACCTGGTCATCGTGCGTGACGACAATCAATGTCTTGCCCTGCCGATGCAGCGAGTCCAGGATGGCCAGAATCTCCGCACCGCTCTTTGAATCCAGATTGCCCGTAGGCTCGTCGCCCAGGATGATCAGAGGGTCGTTGGCCAGGGCCCGGGCGATGGCGACCCGCTGCTGCTGGCCGCCGCTGAGTTCAAACGGGCGATGCTTCAACCGATCGCTCAGTCCGACCCTGTCGGCCAATTCCGTCGCCCGGCGGTGGCTCTCGGACTCCGACACGCCCTGGTAGAACATCGGAACCTCGATGTTCTCTATGATATTCAGTTGCGAGATGAGGTTGTAGGACTGGAAGATGAATCCGATTCGGGCCCCCCGTATGGACGACAGCGCATCATCGTCCAGGCCGGAGACGTCCTTGCCGCCGAGGTAGTAGTGTCCGCTTGTGGGGCGGTCCAGGCAGCCCAGCAGGTTCAGCAGCGTGGATTTGCCCGAGCCGCTGGGTCCCATGATCGCCACGTATTCCCCGGCCTCGATGGAGATGTCGAGACCGCGCAGCACGGTCAACTCGAATGCGCCGAGTTGGTAGCTCTTGCCGAGGTTCTCCGTGCGAACAATTGACGTCATATACAAACCTGTCAGGCCGGTCTGGGTGTGGGCCTGCGTCCTGTAAATGTGCAGGCGGTTCAGTTTCCGCCGGGCCGATTCGTCCCGCCTTCCGGGCCCGCGGCGCCCCGGCCGCCGCCGGGACCGGTTGGAGGTCGGGCCCCATCACCGCCCTGGCCCGGGGCGCGGCGTCCGCCTTCCGGGCGCGGTCCGCGGGTCTGTGGGGGGCCTCCTTGCGAAGGTGTTCCGTCTTGCGGCGGGGCAGCGCTTCCACTGCTTTCAGGATCGACCGCGGGGGCTGCCCTTTCCCGCGCCGGATCGCGATTTTCTCGGTCTTCGGGTGGTTGGCGACGGCCGTTGGCCTCGCCGGCGCCGGTCTTCTCCTGGTAGCGAGGAGGCGTCAGCGAGATCACATCCCCTTCGCGGAGGCCGCCTTTGATTTCGATAAACGTGTCGTTGAACTGGCCGACCTCGACCGGACGGGCCTCCAGCCTGCCCTGGTTCACGAGATAGCAGAACTTCTGCCTGCCCTGACTGGCCACGGCATGGACCGGAACACACAGAACATCGTGAAGTTCGTCGATAATGATCTCCACCTTCGCGCTCATGCCCGGTCGAATCTCACCGGTGTTGCTCCCAATGGTAATTGTTGTAGAGTACACCTTCAGGCCCGTGCTCATCCACCGGCTTTGCGGATCGGGAAGCGGCGCCACATAGGACACCTTGCCGTCGAGCACCATGTCAGGAAACGGATCCGGCGTGACCTTGGCCCGCAGACCGAGCGACACCCGCTGGACCCAGGACTCATGAACCCGTATCTGGGCGGTCATCCTGCCCGTGTTCGGGGTCGTCAGAAGCTTCGTTCCCTGCCGCACCTGGTCGCCGACCTGAGTCGGATTATCACGACGGGCGAAATAGTCGGCACTGCTGCCGTAGATCACCATCCCCGGGGCCTTGGCGACAATCGTGCAGCCGGCGACCTGCGACTCCATCTTCTCGAGACGCGCTTTCTGCAACTCAAGCGTCGCCCTGGCGCTGCTGAGTTTGGCCTGCGTTTGTGCCAGTTTCGCCCGGGCGCTGGCCAGCGTCCGTTCGAGTTGGCGACCCGCTTCAACATAGTCGCTGAAAAGCGTCTCGGTCTGTTTGGCAAAATCGTACTCGAGGAACAGCTGCAGCGCCGTTTCGGACTGTTGGACCTCGATGGCCGATCGGTCGTAGCTCAACTGATCGCGTTCGAGTTCCGAGGTTGCGACGTACTGCTTCTCATAGAGCCGCTGCGTGCCGCGGAGCTGGTTGCGGTCTCTTTCCAACTGGCCCTCGGCCAGCTTGATGTTCGCTTCGAGCAGCCGTTTGTTCTGCAGAGACGCACCGCCCCAGCGGGGGTCGTTGGGGTCTTTAACCATACCTTCGATCAATTCCGCGATGATTTCGTCGTCGGGGCGCTGGGAACGGCCGGTCTCCGCAAGCAACTTCTGCGCCAGTGAATCCGACAGGTACTTCTTGAGGTCCATCAGGGCGAACTTGACGGCCAGCTCGGCGGCGGTGATATCGCTCTCATTCTGCTTGACCTGGATGTCGTTGTTCTCGACGGCTTCCGTATACGCGGCTTCCGCGGTGGCGTGGGTGATGCGTTGCTGGGTCAGACGCTCGACCAGATCGCCGGAGTCCAGCCGAACCAGCACGCGGCCGTTGGCCACGTCTTCGGGCGATATGTACGTGCCCTCTTCGACGATCTCTGTGATCGCCGCGCCGCCCTCGACCTCGCAGAGATAGTCGGTGTAGGAGGCCGCTTTGATCTCGCCGCTTTCGGTTACGCTGATGGTCAGGTCCCGCGGCTGGACGATGAATGTCGCCCGTATCGCCGACGAACTCAGGTCCGGTCCGGCGAACATCATCTTCCAGACGATCACGAGCGCGAGGCCCGCCGTGGCCGCGACGGCGATACCCGCCACCATCGGTTTCCTGGCTTTCTTCTTGATCCCGTCTGTCATGGTGTCTTTTGTCACTGAAGGGCGTCCGATCTATTTCTCAATCAGTTGTTTTGCATGGACATTTGAGCGCCTGGGGTA
>DSDB01000697.1 GCA_011057845.1 Phycisphaerales bacterium
ACAGCCCTGGACTTGAGATGCCTGACAATCGCGACGGCCCCATCACATTTGGCCTTTGACGACTCGAGACTGTAGTCATTGTAGTACAGTTCGGCATTGGGGTCGGCGTCGTGGGCCCACCGGAAGGCGTGCTCGATGAAGTCGTACTGCTTGTCTTCGGCGCCTTCGCCGATGATCCGCAGCCACGGGCTGTTTCGCAGCGTGCCGTTCTCGTTGAGGGCCTCATTGACCACGTCCCAGCCCTTGATACGGCCCTTGTAGCGGCCGACTACGGTCATAATGTGGTCCTTCATGTGTGCCAGGAGGGCTTCGCGCGTCAGGGGACTGCCCGCGGTATCCTGAAACACCCATCGAGGAGTCTGGCTGTGCCAGACGAGGCAATGGCCGATAGCGACCATCTCGTTCTTTTCGCAGAAGGCCACGAAGTTGTCGGCCGGCTCCCAGTTGTACCGGTCGGGCCACGGATGGATGAGTTGCCACTTCAAATCATTCTCGGCGGTCGCCGTGTTGAAGTGCTTCTCTGCGATTCCAGCCGCTCCGGCATCCCGCCCCATGACCACCCATCGATTCAAAGCCCCGCCAATCAGGAAATCGTCCTCAAACACGTCTTTCAGAGCAGACACATCCTGCCCGGCCATGCACAAACCCGCACCCACCGAGAGAACCACCAAGCTCACGATCGCGACTATTTGCCTTGATCTCACTGCCTGCTCCTGTCCACGGCATTGCACCTGCCTATACCCGTAGTGTCCACCCAAAACCGAAAACCCACAGCCTGGGGTCGATAGTATAAGCTCTGGGGGTATACCGAACAATAAGCGACTGTGCCTATTCGGCGAAGATTTCGATGCCGTTGATGGCCGGGTTCTCTATGTTCGGCGTAAAGGTGATCCGCAGCTTGCCGTCGGTGACCGCCACGCCCTTGTACTCGCGCCGGATCGCCTTGTACGGCCCGCCCGCCTCCTTCCAGAGGTCAAAGTCCTTCTCCGGCTGCTGCCCCTGCACGGCAAATGAATACACCCGCTGGCCGACGCCGGTGATGCCCGTGAAGCACTCGGCGAAATGCAGGCGGACGGTGTACGTGCCGTTGGGCAGATTGAACTCGTAGGCGCTCATGCTGTAGCGCTCGGTGCGGAAAATCTCCGGGAACGCGACATTGGGAACCTCGAACTGCTCGGCCCGTTCGACGGTCATGCCGTCCGGCGGGCTCAGCGATGCGCCGGGGGCCCTGACCTCATCGGGCAGCCAGAGGTTGCCGTCCTTGTCGGTGTAAGGCTGGTACGCCCCGCACGCCACGCGAATCACCAACTTGCCCGCCGCCGGAGCCGCCGCCGGAGCCGCCGCCGTTGGCACGGCCGGGGTCAGGGCCGCCGCGGTCGCCCCGGGTCCGGGCAGGGTCGGCGGAGTCGACCGGAAGATATGCTGGGCGAAGAGATACAGGTTGTTGGCCCATTCGGTGGCGTCGTGGGCGTTGGAATCCACATGCCAGATGTGCGGCACGTTGTTCTCTTTGAGGTAGTTGTGGAGGTTCTGGCTGATGCGGATCAGGCCGTCTTTGCTCCCGCAGGCCAGCCACAGGAGCTTCAGCTTCTCCCTGGCGGCCGCCGGGTCAGGCACAAGTTCGGCCGGAGGCTTGGTGTTCGGGGCCGAGGAGAACCCGCCCACCCACGCGAACACGTCGAGGTGGCCGAGACCGAAGTTCAGGGACTGGCCGCCGCCCATCGACAGGCCCGCCAGCGCCCGGTGCTCACGGTCGGCGTGGACCGAGTACTTGGCCTCAATGGCGGGAATCACATCGTTGAGCAGATCGCCTTCAAATGCGGCAAAAGCGGCCGCCCCGGCATAGACGTTGCCCTCGGCGCGGTCGTTGGCCTGGGCCCGGCCGTTGGGCATGACCACGATCATCGGCTCGATCTTGCCGTCGGCCAGCAGGTTATCCATGATGTTCTCCGGCCGGCAGAGTCGCTGCCATTCCGTTTCGTCGCCGCCGATGCCGTGCAGCAGATAGAGCACCGGGTACTTCTTGTCGGCCGAATAGCCTGGCGGCGTGTAAACGAGCATCTTTCGACGGGTCCCGACCGTCTTTGAGTCATATTCAACCATCCTCACATCGCCATGAGGGATATTCTCACGCCTGGCATTGAACCCGGCCGGCGGATCGGCGAAGGCGGGCTTGTCGTCCGGACCCAGTTCAATCGCTCCGCCGAAGCCGCCGCGGCTTGGGCCTCGGCGAGCCTCCGATGGGGCCGAGTCTCCGCGTGCAGAGGTCGGCTGGGCCGCCACAGGCGCGGCGGCCGGAACAGAAGAGCCTTCCCTGAACAGCAGTTGAGCGAATTGGTGCAGGCTGCGACGCCAGGACTGGAACTCGTGGGCCGTATCCGGGGAGACGTAGAACACGCTGTTGATGCCGGCTTGTTTCAACGCCTCGGCGTTCGCCTTTGGGTCGCCGCCGAAACCGCCGCGGCCGCCACCGAGTTCGCGGCTGCCGTAGCTGACGAAGACCAGCTTGACCTTCTCCTTGAAACCAGGCGTGTTGCTGACATCTTCCTGGCTGATGCTGCCGCCGCTGAAAAGACCTATGTGGGAGAACTTGTCCAGGTTCTTCAGGGTAATCGACTTGGTCTCCATCCCGCCCATGGACAGACCCGCCATGGCGCGATGGGGCTGATCGGAGAGCGTGCGGAAGTTGGCGTCGATGTAGGGAACCAACTCGTCGACGAGAACCGTCTGGAAGGGACCGATATCGAAACTCCTCAGGCCGCCGAAGCGGGTTTCATTCGTCATGCCGTAGGTCATGACAATGAGGAAGGGCCTGATCTTGCCCTCGGCGATCAGGTTGTCCATGATCAGATGGGCGCGGCCCTGGTTGCTCCAGGCGGTTTCATCCTCGCCCCAGCCGTGCTGCAGATAGAGCACCGGATAGCGATGGGCTGGGTCCTTGTCGTAGTCGGGCGGCGTGTAGACAAAGGCGCGGCGCGGCGCGCCGGTGCTCTTCGATGGGAAGAGAACCTGCTGCACCCGGCCGTGGGGCACGTCCTTGAGGGCGTAGAAATCCTGGTCATGGGCGGGGATTTCGATGCCGCTTTCCCAACGCGTGGAGCCGTAGAAGTTCAAGGCGCCGGGGTCGTTGAATGTTCCCCCATCGACCGTGAGATGATAGTAGTGAAAGCCCTCGTCCAGCGGTCCTGCCGTGGTGCCCGTCCAGGCGCCGTCCTCGCCCTTGGCCAGGGCGGTGCCCCCGCGTCCACCCAGGCTCACGCTGACGCTTTGGGCCTCGGGCGCGACGATGCGGAATCGGGCATAGCGTTGGGAGTTGACCTGCGGGTACTGCTGGCCCGGCTGATTGGAGGACGCAGGCTTGAAATCGTCGGTCTCCGGGGGCTGACCGGCCTGCGCCAGACAGAGGAAACCGGACAGCATCAGCACCAGCACGGGGGTTGTCATTTTGCGTTCCATAGGCTTTCTCCTTTAGACCTTGACGGACGAACACCCTGTTTCCCGGCCGCCGTGCTCGACCTTCGATGCGGCGGGAGGCACACCAGTCTACATTACACCGCCTGGGAGTGTCGGAAGTGAGATGAAAAAACGCAATACCCCCAAGATTTTTCATCTGCCCGGCGGTAAAGTACACAACTGTAGCCTGGACGGCGGTCGTCCGGCGACTCAGGTCTTTTCGCCTTGCTTCGCCGTTTTCTATCTCTCACCTGGGCGTCTCCAACGGTGTACATGAAGAAAGCAATCTGAAATAGCATAGGCCGGATATGGATCAGAACAAACGGACGTTGGAGTTTCTGAAGCTTTTCGTTCGGCATCAGCAGGAGGTATATGCCTATATCCTCACGCTGGTGCCCAACGTGCATGACGCGGACGATCTGTTTCAGGACGGGATGACCGTGATGTGGCGGAAGTTCGATCAGTTCCAGCCGGGCACGAACTTCGCCGCCTGGGC
>DSDB01000166.1 GCA_011057845.1 Phycisphaerales bacterium
CTGGATGATCGTGAAGATGCTGTTGCTGATCTTGGGATTACCCAACTGCGGCGCCAGGGCCACGGCGATTCCCGTAAAGACCACCACGCAAACACGCCCCAGGAATACGACCGTCTTCTGTGCGGCATCAGGTGAGATATACTTCTTATAGATGTCCATCGTGAAAATCGTCGAGGCCGCGTTCAACATCGCCGCCAGCGAGCTGACCACCGCCCCCAACAGCGCCGCCAGCACGAAACCCACCAGCCCCACCCCGTTTGGCAGCACCTTGCCCAGGAGCTGCGCCATGGCCGTATCATACTTGTATGCGATGAACTTCTCGGTTGCTGTCTTGGCCCCGGCTGCCTTGGCCGCCTGCTCCACGCCCCCGTTGAATACCTCCAGCTCCGCCGCCAGCGCCGGCATCACACTCGTCCACGCCTTGTCGTCCGATTTGAACAGCGTATGGGGCTTGACGGACACCTTGTCAAAGTCCTCCTTCAGCATGGGCAGCACGAACGGATTTCGGACCTTGACCGCCTTGATCGCCGCCTCGTCCCCGTATAAGGCGATTGCGAACTTGCCCGCGGACCAGGCTGCAATCTCATCCTCCGACACGTTCTCCCTGGCAACCACCAACTGTGTGCCTGCGTTGGCCTTAAGATACTTCGCAAACACCGCGGCATTGTCCTTAACCGATTCCTCCTGCATATTCCCCGCGAAGAGATTGAACGCGATAATCCCCGGAATCACAATGACAAAGGGAATAAGCAGTTTCAGGAAGGCCGCGAACACAATGCCCCGCTGTCCCTGCGACAGCGATGAAGAGCCGAGCGTTCGTTGCGTAATATACTGATTCAGCCCCCAGTAATAGAAGTTCGGAATCCACAGCCCCAGAATCAGCGCCGTACAGGGCAATACCGGGTCCGTCTTCGGCAAGAACATGTTCATCCGTACCCGGTTCAACTCCCAGAATCGTTCCACCGCGCCGGCGCCCGGCTTCAGCGCCTCGATGGCCACCGCCCCCGTCGTGACATCCACGATCCTCGCCGCCTCGTCGGCCTGGCCCAGTCTGAGGAACGAGTAGATCATGATCACCGCTCCGCCGAGAATCAGGGCGCTGCCCTGGATCAGATCCGCCCAGGTGCAGGCCTTGAGACCGCCGGCCGCCACGTAGCACATGGCGATAATGCCGATCACCAGCGAACCCATCGCCAGAGGGACGTTGTGGCCCATCTGTGCCGCCAGGGTCCGAATCGTCAGCGCGCCGCTGTACGTGACCGAACCCAGCAGCAGCATGTAAATGAACAGCGTCGCGATGGCCATGATATTGCGGGCCGTCCCGTTGTACCGGTATTCCAGGAACTCCGGCATCGTGTAGATTCCCGCTCGCAGGAAGTACGGCAGGAACGCAAACCCGACCACGACCAGTGTAACCGCCGCCATCCACTCGTAACTGGCGATGGCCAGACCCACGTGGCTCGCCGCGTTGCCGCTCATCCCCACAAACTGCTCCGTGCTGATATTGGCGGCGATCAACGAGAACCCGATCAGCCACCAGCTCAGTCCCCGGCCCGCCAGAAAGTAATCCTCGCTTGTCTTCTCGTGCCGGCTCTTGAAGATCCCGACCGACACCACCGCCACGATGAATCCCACAAACACCGCGATGTCCAACGCATTGAATTGCATGGCCAAGTCCTTTCAATATCCATGTCCATCAGAGCGGCACGAGACCGCCCAAAGGCCCACAACGGCCGCCATTATAGCCCCCGACGACGACCACGCAATCAGCAAATGCCGATTCGCCCGTCCGCTCGCCCCGTGCCGTACATAGGCGGCGTGCAATCGCGGCGGCAGGGGGGTAACATGCCCGCTTGACGCCCGCGGCCTCCGCCGCGGGACCGATAACAGCCCCGTCGAATCGGAACAACCCCTACAGTACACACACCTGCCACAACAGCCGCCGTAATCTCAGACGTCGCCTTTCTTTGGCTCTGCGCCCCCTAAAACCCGCCCCCGCGATGGTCGATACCTCCGGCATAGGCAACTAGGACACGCAACCATGATCGTTCCGTCGGGCCGGGCAGGGGGGTTCAGTCCGCGGACACAGTAATATCCGGACGTGAGGGGTGTATGAGTGATCTTTTGGAAATCCTCGGCAGGGGAATTATCGTTGACACCGCCGACCTGATCTGGCACTGGCTCAACGTCGTCAGCCTGCCGCCGCAGTTCAACGACCCCCAGCGCTATCAACGCCTCAGCCGCGTCGTCGACCTCGTTGCCGACAACAAGCCCTCCGAAGCCGCCGAACAACTGCGGTTCTACCTCTTCGACCACCCGGACTGCATCTACGGCCGCATGGCCGCCGCCGCATTGTGCATTGCCCGCAATCGGCTCGCCGACGCCATCGAGGAACTCAACAGCGTCTATTGCCGACGCCCTAATAACACGATGGCTCTGTACGCCCTGGGGCACTGCTACGAACGCCTCCACAAGGAACCCGATGCCGTCGCCTTCTACCAGGACTGCCTCAAGTTCAAGAACTACCTGGAGTTGCCCGCCCAGCGGCTCGCCGCCATCTACTTCAAGAACGGCCGCACTGACCGCACCATCGAACAGTACGAACTCATCAGGGACCAGTACCCCGACGATATCGCCGCCCTCTGTACACTGGGCCACCTCTATATCCTCGCCGGCAGGGCCCCTGAAGCCGTCGATGTCTTCAATAAGGCCATCCTCATCCACCCTGACAACTTTATGGGCGGCGACGAGAACATCAACGAATTGCTCCAGGCCGGACAGTGGCAGGAGGCCGTCGAGGTCCTCGACGACCTGCTCGCTGAACACTCCGACCGGGCCGATCTGATGATGAAACGCGCCGACGTCCTCAGTATGCTCGGCAGCACCGAAGAGGCCATCGAGCAGTATGAACAGGCCTTGCGTACCTGCCCCGACTTCCTGGAGGCCACCATCAAGCTCGGCACCCAGTACCTGCGTGTGAACCAGGAACAACTGGCCGCCCGACAGTTCAACGCCGCCGTCGAGATCAACGACAAGATCGTGGACGCCTATGTCGGACTGGCCCTGTCTCAGAAGATCGCCGGCAAGAAGGCCGAGGCCCTTGCGACGCTCTCCCTGGCCGCCGCCATTGAGCCCAACAGCGCCTTCCTCTTCGGCGAAGTCGCCAACCTGATCTTCGCCGCCGCCTCCGATGCGCCCGGCCTGCTGGAGCCCGAATCCGCCCAGCAAACCACCGAGGCTGTTGTCGAAGCCCACCGGCGCCAGATCGAACGCCAACCGCAGAATCCCGACCTGTACCACCGTCTGGGTATGCTCATGATGGGGGCTGGCCGACTCGACTGTGCCGCCGACCTCTTCGCCCAGGCCCTGGAGATCAACCCCACATTCACCCGCGCCCGCAACAAGCGAATCATCTGCCTCCACGAGACCGGCCGCCAGGAGCAGGCCCTCGAATGCCTTAAACCCTGCTCCCAACTGGACCCGCAGACCCTCGATCTGCACTACAAGACGGCGTTGCTCTACTGCGACAAGGTCAAGTTCGCTTCATCGCTGCTCAACCTTGACCGGTACATGGAAGACAATTTCGCCTGTGCCGACGCGACCGTGAACATCTCGGTGGTTCTCCAGAACCTCGGCCTGCTCGACCGCGTCGCCGCCATGTGGGATAGCCTCACCGACACCGCCAACAAGGCTTCCGACGCAAATCTCCCCGAATAGCGCCACGACCCGCCCCCAGAGGCCTTGGAACCCAGAATTCCCGCAATTGGGCCCCTCCCGCCGCAAACTGCCCAATGAAACATAACATACATTATGGGACCTTGTTTACATCCCGTTTTTTCGCGGTCCGTCAGGCATACCACTGCTCAGGAAAGATATTCCTCGTCGTCCCTTAATCCAACCGGCTTGCCCAGGATTTCCCTGTGCA
>DSDB01000677.1 GCA_011057845.1 Phycisphaerales bacterium
ACGCTGACCTTCCCGGTCGCCAGGTACAAACACCTGACAATGGGCGGCATCATCGATGAGGCCGTCTCCTGCAACCGCCGCTTCTACGCCCCCGGCGCCATCGCCCGGCGGATCTGGGACAACCTGCGGCACTTCCGCAAACCGCTGGCGACTCTGGCCGGCAACCTGGCATACCACCGCAATCTCCGGTTCTCCGAGCAGGCCTATGTAGCATTCAAATCGAACGGCGGCGGACATCCTCGGGTGATCCAGCCCCCCGATACGATGCGCATTGATTCCGTCAGCCGGCCGGTGCAAGGACCATCCGTCGAAAGGCTCGAACGTGTTACGTGAAAATGTGAGTGAGGGATTTCGTTACAGGCACGTCCTTGCCCTGAATCCATACTTCGGCCACGCCACCACGGCCATGGGGATATTCCCTCCGACCGGCCTGGAGTACATCGCCGCAAGCATGAAGGATACGGTCGACAAGGTAACGCTCATGGACTTGCGTTACGAGGAGGCCTGTCAGGACCCCGAAACGCTCAATGCCTTCATCCGCGATGAGCACGTCGATCTTCTGTGCGTCACCATCGGCTGGACCGCCCAGTTCGACACCGTGTGCGATCTGGTGAAGCGGTTGCCACCGGAGGTATGCACGGTTGTCGGCGGCCACAAAGCCACCGAAGAGGTGGAACTACTGTTCGAGCGATGTCCGAACATCGACATGGTCGTCCGAGGCGAGGGCGAGGAGATCATCCGGCGCGTCGTCCGAGGCGATCGGCTGGAGACCATTCTCGGCCTGTCCTATCGCATGGGCGATAAAGTCGTGCACAACCCGAACCAGGAACTGCCGAGTCTCGATACGATCTCTTTCCCCGACCGCTCGCTACGACGCCAGGAGTACCGGATTGTCCAGTACGGCGTCCGTCTGAGTCGCCACACCTTCGATACCGTCCTGACGACGCGAGGCTGCCCCTTCAACTGCACCTTCTGCACGTTCAGCCTCAACCCCCTCGGACAGAAGCGAACGTACGCGGAGCGGTCCGTTGAGTCGGTGATCGAGGAACTCAAGACCATCACGGCCGACGTGGTGCTGTTCAGCGACGACAACTTCTTTACCAATCCCAAACGCACGGAGCGACTGTGCGACCTGATTATCGAAAACGGCATCAAGAAGACATTCGTCGTGCAGGCGCGGATTGACGTCGCCAAACATCCCCGTGCCCTCGAGAAGGCGCGCCAGGCCGGATTCCGCGTGTTCCTCATCGGCATTGAGTCGCCCCACGACCGCATCCTGGACCAGCTTCAGAAAGGCATCACCCAGCAACAGATTCGCGAATCCGTCGCCATCCTTCGAGGTTATGGCTTTTACCTCCACGGGTACTTCATCTACGGCAACCTGGGTGAAAGCAGAGAGGAAATGCTGTACATCGCCAGGTTCGCCCGGGAGATCAAGCTGGACTCCATCAGCTTCCAGAAACTGCGGGCCGAGAAGTTCTCTCCCATTAAGAAAACCGTCGAGGAGACGCCGGGCTACTGGTACGACCGGGTCGGCGGTTCGGTGTATTCAGACACGTTCGGACGCAAGGAGTTCAGGGATATCCGCAATCACATTCGCGCCGATTTCTACAGCGTCCCGCAGTTGATTCGAATCTACTGGAAAGCCCGCAAGACCGGACTGGTCAACGGATACGACCTGCTCAATGCGGTCGCCCATCTGCCTCGCCTGCTGGCGGGCCTCCGCGCTCGTAACCATGGGCGCAAACCCATCAAGGATTGATACGTTCCGCGATGACTATAGCGACGCCGCCCTTGTCACGGGGCGCAAAAGGCGTCGTCCGTGGAGGCCGGCCTCTCACAACCCTCGTAGATCTCCCGGTCCCGAAGCGTGTAGATGTCGTCGAGCCCGACCAGGCGGGTCTTGCTGAACTCGACATGTCCGTCGCCGTACAACAGGTTCTGTCCGCGACGACGGTGATTGATGCTGTTGACCTTCAGCAGGTTCTCATCGAGCTTGATACGCAGCGGACGCGAGTAGTCCGCCGGAAGGGTCTCAAAAAGCGGGTTGACGTCGGCCATCAGAATCTTGCTGCACCGAATCCGCCCGTCCCCTCCCTGGCTGCACTGAATCTGAAAACTGTAATTGATGTACGCGCGGCTGGGAAAATCGTAGTAGTCCTGGATCAGGGACGGGTCGATCTTCTGGTACTCAGCGCTGCGCCCCCCCGGACAAACGAAGCTCTCGGGCTTGATGTAGTTCATCTTGACCATCATCCACAGCGGCCTGGCGTTGGACTGGTTCTCCGGCCCTTGATAGCCGAGCTTCCACCACGGCGTGCTGCTCGAGGCCATCACCGCGGGCATTCGCCCGTCGTGGTCGCTGGTGTACTGGTTCAGGCCCTGGAAGATGTTGTTGAGATTGGCCGCGCACATCTGACGGTGCGCATTCTGCCGGGCGTAGCCGCTGATCACCCGAAACGTCGTAATCATCAGACTGCCCACGATGACAAAAACCGCCGCCGTGGCCAGACGCCTGCCCATATCCTGCCAGAATCCGACGCGAACCGTGGCGCGGCGGCTCTGTTCCCCCGTGAGCAGTTCATCGAGCTTGCGATGCCCGTCGGCGTTTGCATGCTTGAGCCGCCAGATCGTGCCCTCAACCAGTTCGTCTGGGCAGACCCGCGGCTCTATGGTATTGAGAGGAGAGAGGATGTTCGTAAAGGTGGTATGAAGTTGGGCGGCTCGCGGGTTCGTCTTGATCAACGCCTCGGCCTGTGCCGATTGCTCCGGTGAAGTCAAACCCATGCAAAAATCAAAGAGCAGTTCCTGTTGCTCAGGCCTCAGTAGACTCATGACCCGTGCTCCCAAAGGATGCTTTCCAGTCTTTTGCGAAGCGGCCAACAGCCGTGTGTAGTCGGCTCTTTACTGTACCGATGGGTATACTGAGAATCCCGGCCATTTGTTTGTATGAAAATTTCTGGAAATACGCCAAGGTCAGGATTTCCCTGAGTCCTTCCGGCATATTCGCTATAACCCGATTGACCCGCTGGGCCGTTTCATCCCGCTCGATATTGTCGTAAGGCATGGTTTCATCGGAGGTTAAAGCGTTGAGCATATCCCCGAACGACATCTCCTCCGTTTCTTCGACCATCGTGCCGATCGGTACCGCGGCATTTCGCTGGGATTTACGAAGTGCATCTTTCGCCTTATTGGCCGCAATCGTAAACAGCCACGGACGCAACGGCCGACTCGCATCAAAACTGTGCCGCGAGGTGTAGAGTTGCAGGAACGTCTCCTGAAAGACGTCCTCGACAAGGTCTCGCCGATTGAGGAACTGGCTCAAAAATGCGTAAAGGCTGTTCTTGTAACGACTTACGAGTTCTCGAAACGCACCTTCATCGCCCTCGCCATAGCGACTGAGCAATTCGGCATCGGTAATATTCTTCAGTCCTCGATCCATACCAAGCTCGGCGGCCGGGGCGCCACCGGCCTGTTAAACACCACATAACATAATGGAATACAAGGACATGAGTCAATCGCTTTGTCGCCGCATGACCATCCCCGATACGAGGCTGGGTCTCCCCGCAGACCCGTGCGGCATCGACAACAGACCGCGCCCCCGCCGCAACAGCCCGCACAAAATAAGGACTAATTTAGACCTATATGTTGAACTAAGACCCCGCGTTCGACGGTTTCCTCGCCAGAACCCGCACATGGGCCCTGTGGTTCAGGCACGAACAGGCAAGCACCTCAAAGCCGATCCGGCTCAACAGGGTTCGCAACGAGCGTGTCGTGAAGAAGTGCAGATGCCACGGCGGGGTGAAGTACTTCCATCGCCGCCCCGCCAACCGGGCCTTGATATGCGACAGACACGGGGTAACGGCCAGAAGGCGCCCTCCGGGGGCAAGAACCCTCAGCGCCTCGGCGAGCGTCCCGGCCGG